>JAFYNC010000055.1 GCA_017549905.1 Clostridia bacterium
AAAAAACACTTTACAACTTTATCATAATAAAGTATAATGTAATAAATTAATTTTAAAGGGGAACTTAAAATGAAAAAATTATTAGCACTTTTATTATGTTTATGCATGGTATTTTGCCTTGCAGCTTGCGGCTCACAGGAAAAAATCCTTGTTGCAGAAAAAGAATCTGCAGGTGAGGGTGTTGCTACAACTGTTGAAGATTTTGCAGACTATACATACACTGCAGTTGATACACAGGCAAAGGCTCTTATGGAGGTTGACGCAGGCACAGCAGATGCCGCTATTGTTGACTATGTAATGTCTATCGGTTCTATCGGCGAGGGTACAGATTATGCTGACCTTAAGGTTGAAGGCGAAGGATATTCTGAAGAGGAATATGGTATTGCTTTCAGAAAAGGCTCTGACCTTACTGCAAAGGTTAACGAAATTATCAGAGAGTTAAAATCTTCAGGCGACCTTGCAAAAATCGGAAAGACCTATAAGCTTGATGGTATACTCTTAGGCGATAAGGAAACCGATGCTTTCAAACAGGCAGAAACCGATTCTGACTATAAGTATGTTATGGATAAGGGTGAACTTATTATCGGTATTACATACTTTGCTCCTATGAACTATGAGAATGAAAAAGGCGAACTTGTTGGTTTCGAAACAGAGTTTGCAAAGGCTGTTTGCGCAAAGTTAGGTGTTACTGCTAAGTTCCAGGAAATCAGCTGGGCAGCTAAAGAAACCGAACTTGCTGCTAAAAATATCGACTGTATCTGGAACGGTATGACAATTACCGAAGAAAGAGAACAGAATATGAGCATTTCTATTCCTTATATGCAGAACAAACAGGTTATGGTTGTTAAAGCAGAAGAAAAATAATTAAAGGAAAAAATTAAAATGTCTTTTCAGCAAGTTAGTTTAAGTCTTGCTGCGGGATTTTTAGAGAATTGCAGGTTGTTCTTAGAAACCCTGCTTTTTTCTATTCCGCTTGGACTTATAATAAGCTTTGGCTCGATGTCAAAATTCAAGCCGTTAAGCTTTCTTATTAAAATTTTTGTTTGGTGCATAAGGGGCACACCCCTGATGCTTCAGCTTTTTGTTGTGTTTTATGTGCCGGGTCTTTTGTTCGGTGTTCCAATGCGCAACAGAATGTTGGCGGCGCTTGTAGCTTTTGTTATAAATTATGCTTGCTACTTTTCGGAAATTTTCCGCGGCGGAATTGAAAGCATACCTCGCGGACAGTATGAGGCAGGTCAGGTTTTAGGACTCACAAAGGCACAGATATTCTTTAAAATTGTGTTGTTACAGGTTGTAAAAAGAATAGTTCCGCCTATGAGTAACGAAATAATAACGCTTGTTAAGGATACCTCACTTGCGCGTGTTATTGCTGTGGGAGAAATCTTGCTTGCGGCAGAACGCTTTGCAGGAAAGGGTATTATTTGGCCACTTTTCTATACAGGCGCATATTTCCTTATTTTCTGCGGTGGACTTACAATTCTTTTTGGTTTCATAGAAAAGAAACTCAGTTATTTTAAAGCGTAAAGGGGGAATTCTATGCCTATTTTAGAGGTTAAAAACATACAAAAAAGCTTCGGCAAAACCGAGGTTTTAAAAGGGCTTAGTTTTTCCCTTGATAAAGGTGAGGTTTTATCCATAATCGGTTCTTCCGGCAGTGGTAAAACAACACTTCTTCGTTGCATAAACTTTTTAGAAATTGCAGATGAGGGCGAAATATATGTAAACGGTAAAAGGATTTTTGATGGCAATTCTGCTAAAAATCTTACAGATGCAGAAATTCGTGATAATCGTTTGCATTTTGGACTTGTTTTTCAGTCGTTTAATCTTTTTCCTCAGTATAATGTTTTGCAAAATATAACCTTAGCACCTTCGCTTTTAAAAAGAGGCACAGAAGAGGAAATAAAGGCAAAAGCATTGGCTTTAATTGAAAGGGTAGGGTTATCGGATAAAATTAATAACTATCCTTGCGAACTTTCGGGGGGACAGCAGCAACGCGTAGCAATTGCGCGAGCATTGGCGCTTGAACCCGATATACTCTGTTTTGATGAGCCAACATCTGCCTTAGACCCTGAACTCACAGGCGAGGTATTGCGCGTTATAAAGGATTTAAAATCGGCAGATAGCACAATGATTGTTGTAACTCATGAAATGGAGTTTGCGCGTAACGTATCTGATAAGGTAATATTTATGGCTGACGGTATTATTGAGGAAATCGGCACACCCGATGAGATTTTCTTAAATCCAAAATCTCAAAAGACACGCAGCTTTTTAAAAAAGGACATTGAAACCAATGGATAGTAAAAAAGCAGATGAAAAGATGATTGATGAGTTGTTTGAACTGATAACGGCTATTGATAATAAACAAGACTGCAAAAATTTGTTTGAAGATTTATGTACGAATAAAGAAATTGAACAAATGGCGCAGAGGATTAAGGCGGCGAAACTGCTGTTAGAGGGCAACACCTTTAATCAGGTTACCGAAAAATGCGAAATTTCCTCTGCTACATTAAGCCGCGTATCACGGTGTGTTAAATATGGCAAAGGATATAATAAAATCTTAAATATAAATTAAAAAATGCTCCCTTTTTGGTAGCATTTTTTAATTTAGAGTTTTATTGGAAATTACGTTTGTTGCGCGTTTAATGCTCGATTTGCCGAATTTTTTTCGCACAGCGTAAATAGAGTCTTCTATTTCTTCAAGGTAAGCTTCGTTTATTTCCCCACCAAAAATATCTTGTTGAACGGCAGTTTTACTGTCTTTGAGATTAATAGCTCTAAGCCCAACCGAGCGAAGAGGTTCGCCAAAAGTATAATTTTTGCAAAAAAGTTCAAAGCCTCGCTTTGCGAAGGAAAGTGTTGAATTTGTGGAATCCAAAAAAGTGTGACTAAACTCTTTTACTGCAAGTGAAGATGTTCTTATATGAACCTGAACTCCTCCCGCATAAAGTTCTTTTTGGTGCAGAATATCGCAAATATACTGCGAAAATGAAAGCATTGCTTTCCACACATCATCGTTATTTTCAAAATCTTTTCCGCAGGTAATGGATTTTCCAATACTTTTAGGCTTATCATTTTTAGTTGGTGTTAAAACAGGAGAATTATCTTCTCCAAGTGCAAATTTTTTGAGTTCAGTTCCGTTTTTACCAAGCAATCTTTCAAGTGTTGCAGTGTCGCACTGAGCTATATCACCAATACTGTAAATTCCCGTTGATTTAAGTTTTTCACAGGTTTTTCGGCCTACAAACAATAGGTCGCTTACGGGCAAAGACCATACTTTTCGTTTGTAGTTTTCGCGGGTTATCAAAGTTACACCGTCAGGCTTTTTCATATCAGAACCAAGCTTTGCGAAAACTTTATTAAAGCTAACACCCACAGAAATTGTAATACCAAGCTCTTGTTTAATCTCATTTCGAATTTTATTGGCTATTTCTTCGCCGTTCCCAAAAATCACAGTGCTTCCTGTAACATCAAGCCAACATTCATCAATTCCAAACGGTTCTATCATATCAGTATACCGTTCATAAATTTTACGTGCCTTTAACGAGTATTCTTCATATTTTTCATATATTGGGGGAAGTGTTACAAGCTGTGGGCATTTTGCCTTTGCCTCAAAAATGGCTTCAGCAGTTTTAACACCAAAGCTTTTAGCAATTTCGTTTTTTGCGAGTACAATTCCGTGGCGATTTTCTTTATCACCACATACGGCTACAGGCATATTTTTAAGGGTGGGGTTAAAAAGCAAAGAAACAGATGCAAAGAAATTATTCAAATCACAATGAAGTATTATACGTTCTTTCATGCAAAACCCTCCCAAACATTTGTTCTATTATAATATATTTCCACAGAAAAGTAAATAGGTTTTACATATTAAATTTTTCCAAAGCCTTAATATGCAAACGTTCAATTTGACGTTTGCTGTAATTGAGAATATAACTAATTTCGGTTAAGGTTTTGCCGAATATGTATTTTTGAAAAAGTATTTCACTTAAAACACCGCCGTCAACCGCCTTTATTTTTGTTTCAATATTATCCCGTATTTTTATACATTCTGCAATTTTTTCTTTATATTCTGATTTTTTATCGGGTGAAATTAGCATCATTGAATTAAGACGTTTTATTTTAGCTTCCTGCAATAAATAAAGATTTAAATATCTTTTTTTCTCTTCGCGCATTTTTGCTTTCTCCTTTGGTTTTCAATGATAGCAACATATTGCCCATAACTATAGTTGGTATTGTGCTCTTTATTATAATTTTCGAGTTCTCTGATAATTATATTAATAGGATTAATAAGCAACTGTTTTCTGCGCTTAAATTCGTTTTTCCAAAGCTTTATACCTTTATTTCTACATTCATTGCTGCAAAACTCAGAGTCTGTATTAGAAAGTTTTGCGCCACAGCAACAACAATGTGAGTGTGATTTAACCTTAAAGTTGCTCGAATTACAAAAAGGGCAAACGTAGATTACTTCATAAGGTGGTGCATCAAGCAAATGCTTTTCAACTAAATTATCGGGGGTTTCAAATTCTCCGCTACATTCATAACATATATACATAATTTAATTCTCCTGTTGACAAATTAGATAAATCGTATTATAATGATTACGTAATCACGTAACTTAAAGGTATTATAATACGTAAAAACGTAATTGTCAAGGATAAATTACGTAATTTCGTAACAAAAGGAGTAATTATGTTATTTGTTTATGATTTAATTGAAGAATTATGTATGAAAAAGGGTATAACAGTCACAACACTTTGCAGGGAATGTAAAATTCCTCGCTCTACACTGAGCGATTATAAAAAGGGGAGAATTAAAAGTCTTTCCGCAGATACGCTTTGCAAAATTGCCGATTTTTTTGATGTTTCGGTAGGGTATCTTTGTGGTTCTCCACTTACGGTGGCAGGTGAAGAAGAATTAAAAACACTGCTATTTGGAAAAGGCGTTGTGGTTACTGATGAAATGTGGCAAGAACTTAAAGACTATGCAGAGTTTATAAAACAAAAATATAATAAATAAAAAATGTGTGTTGCTTTCGCAACACACATTTTTTATTTGGTTATTAAAGTGTAATTACCTTTTTTTATGTTTTCTAAAAAATCCTCATAAGTATTAATTGGAACATTAAAGTCAATACCGGCTTTTCCTAAATCGGCGCTTTTGTGAATGTCACCGCCTGAGGTTTCTAAAAGGTTGTTCTTTTTGGCAAATTCAAAAGCTTTTTGGTTATCTTCATCACTGTTAAAATAGTTATAACATTCAACACCATCAAATAGGGAAGCGGGTGGCTCTGTGTCGGGATCCGGTATATAAGATCTTTTTCTAAATGGATGTGCGCAAACCACTAAACCGCCGTTGCTTCTTACGAAATCTGATTTTTCCTTTGCACTATAATTGATGAAATCAGGACATTTTTTAAAGGTATAAGGAGATAATCCGTAAATTAACATTTCTTTACCCGCGGCATATCCCTCTTCAATACCAAAGAACACCTTTAGCCCTTTTTCTTCACCATATTTTTTTGCTCTGTAATAATCATTAGCATAAACATCTACAAAATCTTCCCAAGGAAGTGTTTTGTCAACACATGTGCATCCGTTGTAAAAATGATTTGTAAAAACAACGCCACTGTAACCGTTAGCTTTTGCTGCATCAATCATTTCTTCAGCGGTTGATACTGCACAGGCACTGCAACTGTTTGTATGAAGATGAGTCTCAAATTTATACAAGCTGAATTACTCCTTATTTTGTGTTTTTTCTATATTGTAAATAGTCTTCCAAAATTATAACAGCCGCAACAGCATCCACAACCTCTTTGCGCTTTTTACCCCTTGTATCAGTAAAATTAAGCGCTGTATGAGCTGATACAGTAGTGCAACGCTCGTCCCACATTACAGTTTGAATACCACTATGTTCTGAAATTAAGTTTGCTATCTCTTTACATTCCTGTGCGCGCCAACCTTCGCTGCCATCCATATTTTTTGGGTTTCCAACAACAATAAGTGAAGCAGAAAATTCTTTTGCACAATCTGAAATTTTTTGGATAAGTTTTTGGGTGTTATATTCAGTTATAACTTTTTTGGGAAAAGCAAAGCTTTCGCTTTCATCAGATATTGCAATACCGGTTCTCGCTTTTCCTAAGTCAACCGACATTATTATCATTTGTTATCACCGTCAATTTTTGAAACTATTCTGCTTTTGCGGTTAATATAATCTTCGGGTAGGTGAGAAACATCATCAAAGAATTCCGCAGTGCAGTTTAATTGCTCATCAAATTTTAAAAGCGTTACTGCAGTGTTTTCGCTCCAAGGGGTGTCCTTAAGCCTTGTAATATCGTTATATTTTAATCTGCAATTAAGGCATCGGAGAACACCACCGTGAGTAGCAACTGCAACCGTTTTATCTGTATTTTGTTTTGCTATGTTGTAAACAGTATTCCAAATTCGCTCGTATGCATCACGCATTTTTTCACCGTCTTGCGGGGCAAAATCTTCGGGATGATTATTCCATATATCAGCAAGACCTTCAATAGAATTAAAGGTTTCGGCAAAAGGCTTGCCTTCAACAATACCGCCATGTACTTCAATCGCTCCCTCGCAAAGCTCGGGTGTTAAATTTTTTTCACCAATAATTGCTTTTGCGGTTTTTTGAGTGCGCATAAGCGGACTTGTATATACTCGGTCAAGCTTAATATCCTTAAAGCGTTGCTTTAAAAATTCAAGCTGTTTTGCGCCTAAATCGCTTATATCAAGGTCTGTAGTGCCTTGAAAAATGCGCATAATATTTCCTAAAGCCTCACAGTGCCTCACTAAATAAATTTCTGTCATAAAAATAATCACCATTTTTTAGAGATATAAATATTATACCACTAAAAAACGGCAATTACAAGTAAAGTATTAAATTAAAATTTCGTTTTTAAGTTCTTTTCCTTCAAAAAAATCCTCAATATTTTCAACCGTTGTTTTAGCTATTGCAGAAAGCGCTTCCTTGGTTAGAAATGCTTGGTGAGAGGTTACAAGTACATTCGGCATTGAAATCAGGGTAGATAACACATCGTCGTTAATAACCTCTTCAGAATAATCCTCAAAAAACAGTGCGGTTTCTTCTTCGTAAACGTCGAGCCCTGCAGCGCCAACCTTACCTGATTTTAAACCGTTAATTATGCTTTGAGTGTCAATTAACTGACCGCGTGAAGTGTTGATTATAAAAACTCCGTTTTTCATTTTTTCTACGGTTTGGTCATTAATGAGATGTTTATTTTCTTTTGTTAAAGGGCAGTGAAGTGAAATAATATCGCTTTTTTCCAAAAGTTCATCAAGAGAAACGTATTGACCAATAAAACTTTCGTTTTTATAAGGGTCGTAACCTAAAATATTCATACCAAAGCCTTTGCAAATATCGGCAAAGGTGCAACCGATTTTTCCTGTTCCAATTATACCAACAGTCTTTTCCTTAAGGTCAAAGCCTGTGAGCCCTTCAAGTGAAAAGTTATGGTCGCGAGTTCTGATGTATGCTTTGTGAAGTTTTCGGTTTAGCAAAAGTATCATTCCAATAGCGTGTTCAGCAACAGAATAGGGGGAGTATGCAGGTACGCGCACAACCTTAATTCTGCCACGCGCCGCCTTTAAATCAACATTATTATAACCTGCACATCTCATAGCAATAAGGCCAACACCGTATTTTTCTAAAGTTTCAATTACGGTTTTATCGATACTATCGTTAACAAAGGCACAAACCGCATCGCAACAAGCCGCCATACTAACAGTATCTTTATTTAATTTGTTTTCAAAAAATCTTATATTAAGGTTTTCTCCTGCATATTTTAAAAAACTTTCCTTATCGTATGATTTTGTATCAAAAAAAGCTATCGTTTTCAAAAGATTTCCTCCAAAATACTAAATTATTTTTAGTATTTCGCAAAAAAATCTTCATATACACTATTGTAATTTATAAAATTAGTAGTATAATCTTAAGCAAGAAAATCTTTTGAAAGGAAGTATAAAAATGGTAAAGAAGTATTTAAACAGACTTTTTATTGATGGGCTTTCAGGCATGGCTTATGGACTGTTTTCAACCCTTATTATTGGAACAATACTTTGTCAGATAGCAAGTCTTGTGGGTGCGAATGCAGTTTCTGAATATCTTAATGCAATGGGAAATGTTGCTAAGACTCTTACAGGCGCAGGTATTGGTGTCGGCGTGGCTTGTAAATTAAAGTCTTCACCGCTCACAACAGTTTCTGCCGCCGTTTGCGGTATGATTGGCGCTTTTCCAAATCTTGCAAACGAAGCTTTTTCTATTGGTAAACCCGGAGAGCCATTAGGCGCTTTTATCGCGGCTTATGTAGCTATTGAAATTGGCGCTATTGTATCAGGCAAAACCAAGGTAGATATTATTGTAACACCTATTAGCTGTATTGTAACAGGTGCGGCTGCAGGTTATTTTGTTGGTCCTTATATTTCTTCAGCAATGGTATTTTTAGGAAATCTTGTTAACGTAAATGTTGAAAAATATCCGATTTTAGGCGGTATCGCGGTATCTGTCTTAATGGGTGTTATTTTAACTCTTCCTATTTCTTCTGCTGCAATCGGTGTTTCTATGGGTATTACAGGTCTGGCAGCCGGCGCGGCTACTGTAGGATGTTGTTGTAATATGGTGGGCTTTGCGGTTATCAGTTATCGCGAAAACAAGTTTGGCGGTCTTATAGCTCAAGGCCTTGGCACGTCAATGCTTCAGGTTCCTAACATTGTTAGAAATCCTCTTATTTGGTTGCCGTCAATTATTTCAAGCGCTATTTTAGGTCCTGTTTCTTCGGCTGTGCTTAAAATGGTGAGCAACCCAGTAGGCTCAGGTATGGGCTCTGCCGGTCTTGTTGGTCAGTTTATGGCTTATGACAGTATGATTTCAGGGGGCTTTACTCCTGTTGTTACGTTGCTTGAAATTGTGCTTATGCATTTCGTTCTGCCTGCGGTTATTTCTTTAGCAGTTGCAGAGGCAATGAGAAAGATAAAGCTTATTAAGGTTAACGATTTGAAATTAGAGGGTACAAATGCGTAAAAAGGAAAGGGTAGAAGAAGCGGTTTTAAGGCTCGAAAAACTTTATCCCGATGCTATTTGCTCACTTGATTATAAAGATGCCTTTCAGTTGCTTATTGCAACAAGGCTTTCGGCACAGTGTACGGATAAAAGGGTTAATATTGTAACACCAAAGCTTTTTGAAAGATTTCCTACACCCGAAAGAATGGCAGATGCCGATATAAAAGAGTTAGAGGAACTTATTAAAACCTGTGGCCTTTATAAAACAAAAGCTAAGGATTTAAAGCTAATAGCTCAAAAATTAGTGTCTGATTTTGGGGGTATAGTTCCCGATAATATTGAGGATTTAACTACTCTTTCGGGTGTTGGCAGAAAAACGGCCAACTTAGTTTGCGGTGATATTTATAAGAAGCCTGCGGTAGTAACAGACACTCATTTTATCCGTATTTGTAATCGTTTGGGATTTGTTGATTCTAAAAATCCGATAACTGTTGAAAATGGGATGAGAAAACTCTTACCGCCGCAAAAATCAAATGATTTTTGTCATAGAACAGTTCTTTTTGGCAGAGATATTTGCACAGCCAGAACTGCCTTTTGCGAAAAATGTGTTTTAAATGATATTTGCTCTAAAAAGGGTGTGAAAAAATGAGTCAAAAAAGTATAGCCGCCATACATGATATTTCGGGCTTTGGCAGATGCTCGCTTACCGTGGCACTTCCGCTTTTATCAGCGGTAGGTATTAAAACATCTGTTATTCCAACTGCGGTTTTATCAACCCATACAGGTGGATTTAAAGGCAATACCTTTCACGATTTAACAAAGGATATTGAGCCGATAGCTTTGCATTGGAAAAACGAGAATTTGAAGTTTGATGCGGTGTATACAGGCTATTTATGTTCACCCGCACAGGTTAATTCTGCATTGAGTGCGATAGAGCATATTAAGAGTGAAAACACACTTATTGTTGTTGACCCTGTTATTGGTGATAACGGATATTCATATAGCGGTTTTCAGCGCAGTTTCCCAAGCTATATGCTCCGACTTTGTCAAAAAGCGGATATTATAACACCTAATCTTACAGAGGCTTGTATGTTAGCGGGCGCGCCTTATAAAGCAAGTGGTTATGACGCCGAATATATCGAAATGATACTTTTAAAACTTTATAGTCTTACAAAGGCTAAAATAGTGCTCACAGGTATTTCTTTTGATGATAAAAAAATAGGCGCAGCAATTTATGAAGATGGCGAAATTTCTTATGTTTTTGCCGATAAAATGCCCAAATCATACCATAGCACAGGTGATATTTTTGCAAGTGTGATGATAGGCGCAATATTAAACGGAAGAAGCATTAAGGCATCTGCTCAAATAGCAACAAATTTCACTTCATTATGTATTAAGCAGACTATTGAGGATAAAACAGATGCAAGATTTGGCGTAAATTTTGAAACACAAATACCAAATTTAATTAAATATCTTGAACTAACATAAAAAGCAGGGCAAACGCCCTGCTTTTAATTTTTACATAACATTTATTTCAATTGTTTCAATTATGACATCTTCTATCGGTTTGTCAGAGCCACCAACCTTTACGTTAGCAATTGCATCAACAACATCCATACCATCAATAACCTGACCGAAAACAGTGTGGCGGAAATCAAGCCAAGGTGTGCCGCCAAATTTTTCATAAGCCTCAATAGTGCTTTCGGGGAAAGCGTTTGGCATATCTTTCATCTGATCTACCATACCATCGGGAACAGAGGAAGCCTGAACAATGAAAAACTGACTGCCGTTTGTATTAGGACCTGCATTTGCCATCGAAAGCGCACCTCTTAAATTGTGCAAATTGGGGTTAAATTCATCTTCGAATTTTCTGCCCCAAATAGATTCGCCGCCGATGCCTGTGCCCATAGGGTCGCCGCCTTGAATCATAAAGTCTTTAATAACTCTGTGGAAAATAAGGCCGTTATAATAGCCGTTTTTAGCATGGGTTGTAAAGTTTTCAACGGTTTTGGGTGCTTCGTTTGGGAATAGTTTTATTTTAATATCACCCATATTTGTTTTCATAACCGCATAGGTATCACCGTTTTCTAACGGCTTTAATTGATAATTTGACATTTAAAAATTCCTCCAAAACAAGATTTTCTAATCTATTTTAACAACTTTTTTTATATTTCGCAATAGTTAATTTAATACTTGTAATTTACCACTATATATAGTATAATATCAAAGATAATACCAATATTTACAAAAGGGGAAATTAAAATGAAATGTCCTTACTGTAGTTTTGAAGAAAGCAAGGTTATTGACTCGCGTCCTACTGATGAAGGTCAGCGTATCAGAAGAAGAAGAGAATGTCTTCAGTGCGCAAAGCGTTTTACTACCTATGAGATTATAGAGAGTTTGCCTATAATCGTTATTAAAAAGGATAAATCGCGTGAAACCTTTAACCGCGATAAGCTTATGACAGGTTTATTACGTGCTTGTGAAAAGCGTCCCGTATCTATCGATACACTTGATAGAATGATTGATGATATTGAAGTTATTCTTCAAAATTCACTCGATCGTGAGGTAAGCAGTGAGCGTATTGGTGAGCTTGTTATGGAAAAGCTCAAGAAAATTGATGAGGTAGCTTATGTGCGTTTTGCATCTGTTTACCGTCAATTTAAGGATATTAATACATTTATGGCAGAACTTAACAAACTTCTTTGCGAGGACTAATTAATGAGTGACAATTTAAAAATGGCAGAACTTTTACTGCCAAATATTGATAAAACCCCTGATTATTATGAAAATTTATATCCTGCCCGTAATTTGCCTGAGGGCGCAAGGGTAGTAAGAATAGCGCCGAGTCCCACAGGCTATTTGCATTTAGGAACTCTTTTTGCGGCTCTTGTTAACAGAATTACCGCTACATCTACAAAGGGTGTTTTCTTCACGAGAATTGAAGATACCGATAAAAAACGTGAGATTACAGGCGGTATAGAGGATATTATTGACGGACTAAACCGTTTTGGAATTTCAATAGATGAAGGCTTTGTTTCGGGTGAGGAGCAAAGGGGAGATTATGGTCCGTATAAACAAAGCGAGCGAGCTGAAATTTATCAGACCTATGTTAAAGAACTTATAAAACAGGGCTTTGCATATCCTTGCTTCTGCACCGCTGAGGAATTAGAGCAGGTAAGAAATAAGCAAGAGGCAAATAAGCTTAGAACCGGTTATTACGGTGAATTTGCAAAGCATAGAAATATAACATTTGAAGAAGCAAAGGCGCTTATTGATGAGGGAAAGACCTTTGTTGTAAGACTTAAATCTCCGGGCAGTGAAGAAAACAAAGTTATTTTCGAAGATACTATAAAGGGCAAAATTGAAATGCCAGAGAATGATGAGGACTTTGTTTTATTAAAGTCGGACGGTATTCCCACTTATCATTTTGCACACGCGGTGGACGATCACTTGATGCATACTACTCACGTGCTTCGCGGTGATGAATGGATTTCATCTGTACCAAAGCATATACAGTTATTTAAGATTTTAGGTTTTAAGCCTCCCAAATTTGGTCATATTTCACCGATTATGAAGCTTGATAACGGCGCTAAACGTAAAATATCAAAGCGTAAGGACCCTGAGGCTGCAGTGCATTTCTTTGCAGAACAAGGATATGACAGTGAGTGTGTAATTAATGACCTTATGACTGTTGCGGCATCTGATTTTGAGGATTGGCGCAGAGCAAATCCCGATGCATCTTATAAGGATTTTAAATTCAATCTTAAAAAGATGAGTGTTTCGGGCGCATTGTTTGATGAGGTAAAACTCCTTGATGTAAGTAAAAATATGTTAGCCAAGCTTAAAAGCAATGAGGTTTATGAAAAACTTACAGCATGGGCTTTAGAGTTTGATAAGGATTTTTATGGTATCTTGACTGCTAACCCCGAATATACAAAATCGGTATTAGCGATTGACCGCGATGTTCCAAAGCCGAGAAAGGATATTGCAAGATTTTCGGAATGCAAGGAATATTTCAGCTATATGTTTAGCGAATTGTTTGTTCCAAGCTATGAAATGCCTGAAAATATTACTACTGAAGACGCAAAAGAATTTTTAACTGCTTACAAATCAGTTTATTCAGAATGTGATGACCGTCAAGAATGGTTTGAAAAAATTAAACAAATTGCGGTTACTATAGGCTTTGCTGCTGAAACTAAGGAATATAAGGCAAATCCCGATGCATATAAAGGCCATGCAGGAGATTTAAGCTCGGTGCTTAGAATTGCAATTACCGGAAGACGTAACACACCCGACCTTTGTAGCATTATGCAAGTTTTGGGCAAAGATGAGTGTATAAAGAGAATTGAAAATACAATAAATTCATTGAAATAAGGGTTATTTATGGAAGAAAATATAATTTTAACTGAAGAAACAAAACCGTCGAATTTTATTCACGATTTTATTGATGAGGACTTAAAAGAGGGCGTATACAGTAAGGTGCAAACCCGTTTTCCGCCTGAGCCTAACGGCTATTTGCATATCGGTCATGCAAAGGCTATTTGCATTGACTTTGCAACTGCAGAGAAATACGGCGGAAAGTGCAATTTACGTCTTGATGATACTAATCCCACCAAGGAAGATGTTGAGTATGTAGATGCAATTAAGGAAGATATAAAGTGGCTCGGTTTTGATTGGGATAATGTGTATTTCGCATCAGATTATTTTGATTATATCTATGAATGCGCATTAAAGCTTATTGATAAGGGATTGGCTTATGTTGATGAGTCTACACCCGATGAAATTCGCGAAATGAGAGGAACTCTAACCGAGGCGGGTGTTAACAGTCCTTATCGTGACAGACCGATTGAGGAAACTCGTGATTTATTCCGCAGAATGACCGAGGGTGAATTCCCTAACGGCGCAATGGTGCTTAGAGCTAAGATTGATATGTCATCTTCTAACCTTAATATGCGCGACCCTATAATATACCGTATTATGCACGCGCATCACCATAGAACAGGGGATAAATGGTGCGTATATCCAATGTACGATTTTGCGCATCCTTTAAGCGATGCTAAAGAGGGTGTAACACACTCGCTTTGCTCGTTAGAGTTTGAAAATCACAGACCGCTTTATAATTGGTTTTTAGAGGTTTTGGAAATCCCCGAAGCACCACGTCAGATAGAGTTTGCAAGAATGAATGTTAACTATACACTCACAAGCAAAAGAAAATGCTTAAAGCTTGTAAACGATGGCTTGGTATCAGGTTGGGATGATCCGCGAATGGCTACTATTTGTGGTATGAGAAGACGTGGATACCCCGCAGAAGCCGTACGTGCTTTTGTTGATAAAATCGGCGTTTCAAAGGCTTATAGCGTTATTGATTATGCATTGCTTGAATCATGTGTACGTGATTATCTCAACGAAAACGCTAACAGAGCAATGGCTGTGCTTCGTCCGTTAAAGGTTGTAATTGATAATTATCCTGATGATAAAACAGATGAAATTTCGGTTGAGGTTAATCCAAATAAGCCTGAGCTTGGCAAAACTTCTGTTACCTTCTCAAAGGAAATTTTCATTGAGCAAGATGATTTTATGTTAGACCCTCCCGGCAAATATTTCAGACTTTGTCCTCAAAAAGAGGTAAGACTTAAAGGTGCATATTATATCAAATATGCTTCTCACGAAACCGATGAAGAGGGAAACATTACTGTTGTACACGCTACCTATGACCCCGAGAGCTTTGGCGGCGAAACACCGGACGGCAGAAAGGTTAAGGGTACACTTCATTGGGTTAATGCTAAGGATTGTATTGATGCAGAAGTTAGACTTTATGAGCGACTTTTCAATGTTCCAAATCCAAGTGATGAAGAGGGCGTAGCTTCTTTTGCTGATAATCTAAACCCTGATTCACTCACTGTTCTTAAAAATTGTAAGCTTGATTCAAGCCTTAAAACTGTTAAAACAGGGGAAACTTTCCAATTTATGCGTCAAGGCTATTTCACTGTTGATAGCGATTCTACTGATGATAAAATCGTTTTCAACCGCACAGTAGCGCTTAAAGACTCATTTGTTAAGAAGGCATAAGGATTATGACAGTAAAGCAGATATTTGAGTTTTTAGATAGCAAGTTTCCAATTTCTACTGCTTGTGATTTTGATAATGTTGGTATTTTGGTGGGGGACAGTAATGCTAAAGTTAATAAAGCATTACTGTCACTCGACTGTACATTGGATACAGTTAAAAAAGCAGTGGACAGTGAATGTCAGCTTATAATCACACATCATCCTGTAATATTTTCACCCCTTAAGAGTGTTTTAAACGGAAGCATTGTATATGAACTTATAAGAAATAATATAGCTGTAATATCAATGCATACAAATCTTGATGTTGGACTTGGCGGTGTTAATACCTGTCTTTGTGATGTATTAGGACTTCAAAATACAGAAATTTTTATAGCTGAGGACGGTTATGCGCTACAAAAGGGTGAGATAGCAGAGTGTTCGGCTGAAAGTTTTGCAGAGCTTCTTAAGAATAAGCTTAATACCGTTGTGAAATATGTTGATGGCGGTAAAGTAATTAAAAACGTGCTTGTATGTTCAGGAAGCGGCGGAAATTTTATAAGTGATGCTATAAAAGGTTCATTTGATGCGCTTGTAACTGCCGATGTTAAGCACAATCAGTTTTTAGAGGCTTACGATAGCGCTGTTTCGCTTTTTGATTGTGGGCATTATAATACCGAGGATATTGTAATAGAGCCCTTGTGTGATATTTTAAGAGCAGAATTTAAAGAGATAGAATTCATCACAACTCACATAACAAATATTAAATACAAATAAGGAGTACCTTTCGGTACTCCTTATATTTTTTTATTCAGTTCTAAGTGCGGTTACGGGGTCTTTTTTAGCAGCAAGGCGAGAAGGAATAAGTCCTGCAATAAAGGTTAAGAGCATACTGATAACTATGAGTATTACAGACGCATTATAGGGCAGAACCGCTAAACCGCCGATGTTTGTGAAACTTTCAATAATGACATTAATAGGAATTAAAAGTAACAGTGTAATTCCTATACCAAATATGCCGGCAACAAAGCCAACAATAAGCGTTTCAGCATTAAACACACGTGAAATATCCTTTTTAGAAGCGCCCATAGCGCGCAAAACGCCGATTTCTTTTGTGCGCTCAAGCACAGAAATATATGTGATAATACCAATCATAATAGATGAAACAATAAGCGAAATGCTGACAAAAGCAATTAAGATATAGCTTATAGCATTAATAATAGTAGTAACCGATGACATTAAAAGACCAATATAATCGGTATAGGTAATTTTTTCGCTTTCATCAACAGTTTCGTTATAGTCGGAAATAAGGTTACCGATATTTTCCTTAGCCTCAAAATCCTTAGGGTATATATTTATGCTCTTTGGTTTTGCTAAATCGGATACACCCATAAGCGAAAGGTTAGATTCTAATGTTGCATCATCACTTTGTGCTGAAAGGGCTTTTTTAAAGGTTTCTAATATTTCTTCTTCGGTTTTGTTCTGAGCCATCATACTCCCAATATATGCAGAATATTGTTGCTGTTCTGCAGCAGGTAGGGTAGCAATGTAGCCTTGAAGTTCGGCAAAGGTCATATTGTCTAAGTTATTTTCAAAAGGCATACCTGTAAATATATTAGTTTCTTCATCTGCCTTTTGTGACTTTACTATTTCACTTTCATTAACCATTGTGATAAGTTTTTCCATAAGTTCTCTTTTGTAACCCACAAAACCGCTTGTTTGTGAACTTACAGAGCTATCGGCAGGTCTTAAAATACCAACAACCTTAATTTCTTCGGCATTTTCAAGCTGTGACTGAATAAATAGTTCGTCTTTTGTTTTGTCTGTCCATGTGCCGTCATTGTTCTTTTGGAAATAGTCACTGTTAATAAGCAATTTAAATTTTAAATCAAGTATTTGGTCAAATGTATAGCTTTCTTGTTTAGTAGGCTCTATTTTTTCGCCTTTCATAGCCTTTTCCATCATTTCTTCAAGTTCAGCTGAATCTTTAAGACCTAATGAATAAAGGGTATAGTCGCTTATTTGATTTTGCTTGTTTACAACTATTACAACCTCGTTATAAGCCGTTGGCATTTTACCTGCTATAACTTCATATTGCTTTTCAAGCAAATCCTTGTTTTCAAATAACTGATGCCAAACTTCAGTATTAGTCATACTGCTGCCCGACATTTGCATACCGCCTGAAGATTCATTACCCATTGTAGACATTAGTTTTTTGAAAATTTGATTAGGGTTAATATGCTCACCGCTTAAAGTATAAATATTTAAAGGTGTAGCATATACATACTCAATTTCGCTTGTATATTGCTTAAATTCCTCATTGGTGTCCAAATATTCTTTAAAGAGTTTTAAATTGTTAACAGATATTCCGTTAACCATAGTAGACATCATTTCGGTCATAATATTGTTAGAATAAATTTTATCGCTTTGTGTTTTTTCATCGCTATCTTTATTTCCCATTAAGTTGTTTGCAAGGTTGGTCATATCCATACCTGCTTCCTCAATGGTTATAGGATAACTTGAAAGGGTTTCTTCTTCAACGCGGTTAATATAAGCGTTAACACCGTTTGAAAGGGCTAAAATAAGCGCTATACCGATAATTCCTATAGATCCCGCAAATGAAGTAAGGAAAGTTCTTGCTTTCTTTGTAAGCAGATTATTAAGAGAAAGCGACAAAGCGGTAGTAAATGACATTGAGGTTTTTTTCTGTGATTTAGGAGATAGGTTTTCTTCCTGTTCCGAGCAAAAAGACGCTGTGTCATTTAACACTTTACCATCGAGAAGTCTTATAATTCTTGTTGAATACTCTTCTGCAAGTTCGGGATTATGGGTTACCATTATTACAAGTCTGTCATTAGCGATTTCTTTCAAAAGTTCCATAATCTGAACCGAAGTTTCACTATCGAGGGCTCCTGTAGGCTCATCGGCAAGAAGTACATCGGGGTTGTTAACAAGCGCACGTGCTATTGCTACTCTTTGCATCTGTCCGCCCGACATTTGATTAGGTTTTTTTCCTAATTGGTCGCCAAGACCTACTTTTTGGAGAGCTTCTTTAGCGCGTTTTCTGCGTTCTGCTTTTGAAACACCAGAAAGGGTTAATGCTAATTCGACATTAGAAAGCACAGACTGATGGGGAATAAGATTATAACTTTGAAAAATGAAGCCAATAGTATGGTTTCTGTAAGTATCCCAATCTCTATCTTTGTAAAGTTTAGTAGACTTACTGTTAATATAAAGGTCACCGTCTGTATAACGGTCAAGACCGCCTATTATGTTAAGCAGAGTGGTTTTGCCACAACCCGAGGGTCCTAAAATCGACACAAATTCATTTTCTCTGAATTCTATGTCAACACCGTTCAGAGCTTCAACTATTGTATCACCCATCACATAATTTTTAGTGATATTTTTAAGTTTTAGCATTAATCTATCATACCCTTCCAAATATTTCTATTAATAGTATAGCGTAAAATTGTTTATAAATTATGAATAATAAAAAAATATTAAAAAACGGGACTTTTATGTCCCGTTTAAATTACAGATGATATTTTTGTGAATACATATTGAACTCATCAACAAATGTGCCTTCAGTAGCATTTTTGATACCGTGTAAATATTTATGGGTATCAAGTGTATCCGTGGGTAATTGCATAGTGTAAACCGCAATGTTGGAACAATGGTCTGATACACGCTCGTAATTTGTAAGAAGGTCTGAGAGAATGAAACCAAGCTCAATGGTACACTCATTGTTTTGCAGACGTTTAATATGCATAGCCTTAAGTTCTTTATTAAGTTTATCAATTACCTGTTCTAAGGGCTCTACGTGACTTGCAATTTCAATGTCATTGTTTATAAATGCATCAATAGACATATCGATTATTTCAGTTACCGCATCTGTAACAACAGAAAGTTCTCTTAGAGCATCGGCAGAGAACATAATATTTTTATTGTGCATTTCCTCTGCAGTTTTGCTGATATTAAGAGCGTGGTCACCAATACGCTCGAAATCACCGATACTGTGAAGCATACGCGCAACCTTGTGCGAATTGCTTTCGCTTAAATCACTGTTACTGATTTTCACGAGATAAGTTCCAAGCTTGTCCTCATATTTATCAATAAGGGTTTCCTGCTCTCTTATATTTAGAGCAATGTTATTATCATATTGAGAAATGATTTTAATAGCATTTAGTAATGAATTTCTTGCATGTTCTGCCATTTCACAGCAAAGCCTGTGACATTCATCTATTACCAGAGGTGTGTTATAGAACAAACGCTCGTCCAAGAATACGGTATGAGTTTCCTCGTCACCTTTAGGAACGACAAACTCACAGAATTTATAAAGAGGTTTTTTAACAGGGAGGAGTAATACAGTATTTATAGCGTTAAATACTGTATGAACTACAGCAACGCCAACCATTGCAACTTCGGTATTCAGTATAGTAATTCCAAATGCCTTTATAATGTACAATATAATCATACAAAACACTGAGCCGAAAACATTTACCGAAAAGTGCATAACAACAACACGCTTGGCATTTTTATTTGTTCCAACTGCAGATATAAGCGCAGTAACACAAGTACCTATATTAGCACCAAGTACCAAAGGTATTGCCATTTGATAGGTAATACCGCCAGCAAGAGCTAATGCCTGAACAATACCTATAGTAGCGGCAGAAGACTGAATAATACCTGTAAATACGGTAGAAATAAGAAGCGCCACAATAGGACTTTTAAGGGTTGCTAAGAATGTGTCAAATCCTTCTAAGCTCCTTACACTGCGCATAGAATCGCTCATAAGCTCCATACCATACATAAGAACGGCAAAACCTATAAATATAATTCCCAAGTCTTGTCTTTTCTCGATTTAAGCAACCATTTTTAAAATGATGCCTATAAAAGCAAGAATCGGAGCAAATGTCATAGGTTGTAAAAGCGTTAGGAAAAAATTTCCTTTACTTATACCTGTAAGGCTCAAAATCCAAGCAGTAAGTGTAGTGCCCACATTAGAACCCATAATCATACCAAAGGTATTACCAAATTCCATAATACCTGAGTTTACAAGACCGACAAGCATAACAGTCATCGCAGATGATGACTGAATGGCAACAGTGATACCTGCGCCTAAGAAAAAGCCTAAAAAATCATTTGAGGTAACCTTTTTCATTGTGCGCTCAAGTCCGCCGCCAGCCATTTGTTCAAGACCATTTGACATAATGTTCATTCCATAAAGGAAGAACGCAAGTCCTCCAAGCAACATAGCGGTCATTGTAAGCATTTGTGTCATAAATGACTCCTTTTTAAATTAAAATTCAATAGCATTTTCAATGTAAGATTTAAGCTCTGAAATAGGAATACGTTTTTGTTCCATTGTATCGCGGTCGCGAACAGTAACGCAGTTATCTTCTAAAGAATCAAAGTCATAGGTAATACAAATCGGTGTACCAATTTCATCTTCTCTGCGATAACGTTTACCTATAGAACCTGCTTCATCAAAATCAACAGGGAAATATTTAGAAAGTTCGGCGTAAACTTCAGTTGCCTTTTCTGAAAGTTTCTTAGAAAGAGGAAGAACAGCTGCCTTAAAGGGAGCGAGAGCAGGGTGGAAGTGCATTACAACACGAGTGTCACCCTTTTCATCGGTTTCTTCGTCATAAGCATTGCAAAGGAATGCTAAAAGTACACGGTCAGCGCCCAAAGAGGGTTCAATAACATAAGGAGTGTACTTTTCGTTAGTTTCAGGATCAAAGTATTCCATAGCTTCGCCTGAATGGTTGCTATGCTGTGTAAGGTCATAATCGGTACGGTCAGCAACGCCCCAAAGTTCACCCCAACCGAATGGGAATAAGAATTCAAAGTCGGTAGTAGCTTTTGAATAGAAGCAAAGTTCATCTTGATCGTGGTCGCGAAGTCTTAAAGAATCCTCATCAATACCCAAATCAAGAAGCCACTTTCTGCAATATGAACGCCAGAAATCGAACCATTCAAGGTCTGTGCCGGGCTTGCAGAAGAATTCAAGTTCCATCTGTTCAAACTCACGGATACGGAATATAAAGTTACCGGGAGTAATTTCGTTTCTGAATGATTTACCAATCTGAGCTACGCCGAAAGGCACTTTCTTTCTTGTGGTACGAGCAATATTTTTGAAGTTTACAAATATACCTTGTGCAGTTTCGGGACGAAGATACAAAGTAGATGTGCTATCTTCGGTTACACCTTGGAATGTTTTGAACATAAGGTTGAATTTTCTAATGTCTGTAAAATCGTGTGAACCACAGTGAGGACAAGCAATTTTGTTATCTCTGATATAGTTCATCATATCTTCATCGCTCATAGCTGCAGGATTATCAGAAAGACCGTTTTCTGCAACATAGTCTTCAATTAATTTATCTGCTCTGTGGCGGGTTTTGCATGACTTACAATCCATAAGGGGATCTGAAAAACCACCCAAATGTCCCGAAGCTACCCAAGTTTCAGGATTCATAAGAATTGCGCTGTCAAGACCTACATTGTAAGGACACTCTTGAACAAACTTTTTCCACCAAGCCTTTTTAATATTGTTTTTAAGTTCAACACCTAAAGGGCCGTAATCCCAAGAGTTTGCAAGACCACCGTAAATTTCACTGCCGGGGTATACAAAACCTCTGCCTTTAGCAAGTGCAACTATTGTTTCCATATTTTTTTTTGAGTTTTCCAAAATTTTCTCCTCCAATATGTTTAAAAACATAAATTTCTACACATAATATACTACATAAAGTTTAACCAAATGTCAACCAATTAATTATCTTGACATATTAATTTATATGGTTTATACTTATTTCACATAACAAACGGAGGTAATTTTATTATGGATAACGGAAAAATCAAGCTTCATAATATCGATTTTGATGATTTCATAAAAGTTGTCGATGAATGTAAGGGCGATGTTTTTCTTGAAACTGTTGATGGCGATATACTCAACCTCAAATCCAAACTTTGCCAAATGATTGGTATTAGCACTATTCTTAAAAATACTGAGATTTCCGAGGCAGTAATCCGCTGCGCTAACAGTGATGACGAATCAAAATTATTCCGTTTTAATTTATACGGAAAAAATTCTTAAGAGGAGATTTAAAATGACTGATTTTTTAACATATAAGGAAAAACCGCTTGTTCGCAAGGGTAATGAAATTTATTATGGTGATATGTCTGAGGCTTATGTTGTAAAGTTTACAATTTTGTCCTCAAAAAAAGAGGGCGACAACGAGGTGCCTGATAAAATTAGTGTGCAACTTCTTAACAGTGATATTCAGTTGTCTGATAAAGACAGAATAACTAAAGAAACAACAAAAACTTCAATGTTTGAAGCATTAGATGTTGGTTTTGTTTGGCTTGAAAGAGCATTAAAGGGTTAATAATTTTTATGCACTCCGCTAAAAACGGGGTGTATTTTTTTCGGTTTTAGATTAAAATGCTATTATTTAGTAAATAATAATAATTGTTTAATATTTACTTGACAATTATGTTCTTTTAATTTTAAAATATAAAAGATATTAAAAGGGGTAGTTTACCCTGTGTTTTTGAATTTTAATCTGTTTTGATGCAGTACATATAAAAATAAATGGAGGTTATTAGATTTAATGAACGATAAACCGATGAAAAAAGGAACGGTTGAAATCAACAATAAAAAAAAATATACAAAAAAGTCTAACAATTCAGCTGTGAAAAACAGTTATAAAAAATATTCTTCACAGAATAATCCTCGAGCACGAAGGTTGCCTCGGTAACGTTGTTAACCGTGGTCTCAGAAACCTTCTTCATAAAGCCGTAGCACTTGCCGTCAAGGGTGATGGAAAGATACTGCGGAGCCTTTTGCATACGATATACGGGCTTCTTTTCAGAGCCGACG
>JAFYNC010000056.1 GCA_017549905.1 Clostridia bacterium
CGGCAGGGAGTACACTTACCGCAGGATTCGTCAACTGTGAAGTCAAGGAAGAACTTAGCCATATCAACCATACATGTATCTTCGTCCATAACGATAAGTCCGCCTGAACCCATCATACAGCCGATAGCTGTAAGGTTATCAAAGTCAACCTCTGTATCAATAAGTGACTCAGGAATACAACCACCTGAAGGACCACCTGTTTGAGCAGCCTTAAATTTCTTGCCGTTAGGAATACCGCCGCCGATATCGTTGATGATGTGACGGAGTGTAGTACCCATAGGAATTTCAACAAGACCTGTGTTATTAATGTTACCGCCTAATGCGAATACCTTAGTACCCTTACTTCTTTCAGTACCCATTGAAGCAAACCAATCAGCACCGCGAAGGATAATCTGAGGAATATTAGCAAAGGTTTCAACGTTGTTTTCAACAGTAGGTTTGCCGAAAAGACCCTTAACTGCAGGATAAGGAGGACGAGGTCTTGGCTCACCACGGTTACCCTCAATAGAGGTCATAAGAGCAGTTTCTTCACCGCAAACGAATGCGCCTGCGCCTAAACGAATATGTAGGTTAAAGTCAAAGCCTGAACCGAAAATGTTTTTGCCCAAAAGACCATATTCACGTGCATCGTCAATAGCCTTCTGCAAACGACGAACAGCGATAGGATACTCAGCACGAACATAAACATAACCTTCAGTAGCTCCGATAGCATAACCTGCTATAGTCATAGCCTCAACAAGACAGTGAGGGTCGCCCTCGAGAACTGAACGGTCCATAAATGCACCGGGGTCACCCTCGTCAGCGTTACATACAACATATTTCTGATCTGCTTTGTTAGGAGCACATAAAGACCACTTAAAGCCTGTGGGGAATCCACCGCCTCCACGTCCGCGAAGACCTGAATCGGTTACAGTTTTAATAACGTCTTCAGGTGTCATTTCGGTAAGAACCTTACCTAAAGCCTCGTAACCGTCCATAGCGATGTATTCTTCAATGCTTTCAGGGTCAATAACACCGCAGTTACGGAGAACTACACGGTTTTGTGATTTATAGAAAGCTGTATCATTTAATGCTACATTTGCTATATCCTTAACCTCTTCAGAGCCTGTATCACTATAAACTAAACGTTCAACGATACGTCCTTTAAGAAGATGTTCTTCAACGATTTCCTTTACATCGTCAGGTTCAACACGGCTGTAAAATGTACCGTCAGGATAAACGATAACAACAGGGCCTAATGCGCAAAGACCAAAACAACCGGTTTGTACAATTTTAACTTCATCAGTAAGACCGCATTTTTCAATATTCTGCTCAAAAGCAGTTTGAATCTGCAAACTACCTGAAGAAGTACAACCTGTACCGCCACAAATAAGTACATGTGAACGAATCATAAATTTAAACCTCCATTATTACTTAGAAGCGCCGATTGTATATTCAGATACAATCTTACCGCCTTTAATATGTTCTTCAACTACACGCTTTGCTTTATCAGCGTCCATTTTAACATAGGTAACCTTTTCTTTATCGGCCTCGAAAACCTCAACAATAGGCTCATACTGACAAAGACCAATACAACCAGTCTGTGTAACTGTAGCCTTATCGCTAAGACCGCCTTCGTTAATAGCTTCTACAAGGGTATTAAGAACAGGACGTGCGCCTGCTGCTATACCACAAGTAGCCATACCAACAACGATACGGATATTTGCGCTACCCTCACGAAGAACAACCTTGTCCTTCATTTTTTCTTTGATTGCTTTAAGTTCTGCCAAAGATTTCATATTTATCTTCCTTTCTTTAGTTTATATATTGTTCATTAAGAAACTCTTTAATCCACTTTATAACCTCATAAGTATCAAGAGGAACACCCTCCAACACTTCACGTATTTCACGTGTATCAAGACATACTTCCACACTTTCTGTTTTGTGAACAAACAGAAAATCAATGTCAGGATGTCCCTGAATTAAAGTGGTCATAGTTGAAACCACATCGCCAAGCGGCGTGCAGTCAATATGATTTTTATAAAACACCGCGGTAACTACAGTGCCATGGTTGTTTGGATATTCGGATATGTGCTTTGACTCAACAGTAAGACTGCCTTCGGTCATTTCAGCCTCTAACTTTAAAAGAGGCAAGCCCATTCCGACTTTTCTTGTTGTTCGTGTAGTATAAAACGGATTTGTAACTGTTTTTAAAACCTCATCCGTCATACCCGAGCCGTTATCCTTAATCACAAGGGTGATTGTGTCATTTTCCTCTAAAACCGAAATCTCAGTAAGCGTTGCCCCTGCTTTAACGGAATTTTCCGCAATATCAAGAATATTTAAAGAAATTTCCTTCATAACTGCTCCTTTAAAAAGCTTATTACATATTCACCTGCATTATCGCAACCCTCAGGTATCTCATTCATATAAAAGAACTCTTGCTGTTCTTTTATATCCCAAAGATTATGAGCATCAGAGCTTACTACTAATTTATTCACTGCAAGTCCGCTCTTTTCTGCAAAATCATTAAGTTTATCACTATTATGTACCTCTGCGCAGCAAAAGCCTTCTTCCTTAGGAAAAACGCCCAAAATCGCTATAACGCCGTTAGACTCACGGTCAATATGAGCAGGATAACAAATTCCGCCAAATTTTTCTACCAAATTCGGCGCTTCCTCTAATGAAACATTGGTTGCATTAGACAGAAGATAATCTTCATTACCTATCACATTATCCTCGCTGTCGCATATTAACTGATTACCGAAAATATCAATACGGTTAGGAACCTTAAAAATTCTTTTTTCTATTTCCTCACCAAAAGCCATAGCTGACTTTAAATCAGGAAATAAACAAACCATATGAATATCTTCAGATGTTGTAAGTTCCATACCTGCAACCGCTAAAATATTATGTCTTTTAGCAGCTTCAAAAAATGCAGGGCAGTTTTTACAAGTATTATGGTCGGTTAGTGCCATAATATCAAGTCCATTTAATTCTCCCATACCCGCAATACTGTCAGGTGTGGAATCATCATTGCCGCAAGGTGATAAACAAGAATGAATATGCAAATCGTAATAATACTTTTTCATAGAAAATGACTTAAAAGAACTGCGGTTTCAAATGTACTAAGCTCAGAGGATATAATGTTTATACCCTTTTCTTTTGCGGTTGCAATGACAGCTTCCTCTAATGCTACGCCCTCTGCCAAAACAATAGTTGAAACATCTGAAAGCGAAGCCACAGCCAATATATTAATATTGGACATAATGGTAATCCAAGCATCGCCGCTTGAAGCATTACCCATAACCCAACTGAGTAAATCGCCGATGTAAACACCGTCAATCTCTCGCTCGGGCTCACAGAGTACAAGAGGTGTCATTCCGTCAAGCTTAGCTAAACTCTCAACCGTCATTCTCTTCCCCGCCTTTTCTATGAGTTTTTATAAGACAATCCGAAAGCACTGCATTGCCTTTAACTACATCCTCTGCGAATGCACGACAATTCGGCGCACCGCACGAGCCGCAGTCAATACACGGCAATTCCTTTCGAAGTTTCTGTATTTCCGACATCATTCGCATTGATTCCTGCATACTGTCGCTAAGACGGGATATAGGTTTATAAGCCGGCATTTCCTTAAACAGTACATTTTCCGGAAGCTCATCTCCATGATCTTTAGAAAGAAAATTTCTTGAAACCGGAAGATACCTTCTTAATGACTGAAGTCTAGCCTTGGCTATAAAAGGATTTTGAATTGTAAGCACTCCGCCCACACAACCGCCAGTACAGGCGTTGAGCTCTATAAACTCAAGCGGAGGTATATTATCATTTTCAATTTGATCCAAAACCTTTATGCAGTTATCAATACCATCAGCCGCCAAATAACTTTCGTTAAATATGGCAGTTGCCTCTCCACCAGAAGAAGCCCAACCAATACCGATTACACCCGAATTAGAAAGTGTTGATATTTCTTCACCATATTTCATAGCCGAAATAAGACTGAAATAAATATCATTTACAGCTGCTACTACGTCAACCTGACTTTTATAGTCTGCAAAACCGTTTTTAACATAACTTAACTTTGCAGGACAGGGCGAAATAAAGCACACACCTATTTCATCATCAGAAAGTTCAGGATGCTCACGCTTAGCCTTGTCGCGAGCTAACATTGCCGCAACCTCCATTGGCGGAAGCATATGAATTATGTTTTCTTTAAGTGATGGAAATCTTAAAGCAATAAGTCTTAAAATAACAGGACAAGCCGAGCTTATAACAGGTTTTTTAACCTCTTGTTTTTTAAGGTAATTTCTCGTATAAGCAGATACAAGCTCTGCCGCCGCAGAAACCTCAAAAACATCGTCAAACCCGATTTTGAGCAAACCGTCAAGCACATAATCGACATCGTCAAGATTATCGAACTGACCATAAAGCGTGGGCGCCGGAAGAGCAATCTTCCACTTAAACTTATCCATAGCGGATAGTTTGCTGCACTTTGCTTTCTTTGCATTATTCGGGCAAACCCTTATACACTCACCGCAGTCGATACAACGTTCGCCGTTTATAACTGCGTGATTATCCCTTATTCTTATTGCTTCGGTAGGACAATGCTTTAAACAGGTGGTACAACCGTTACACTTAGCTACATCAAGGTAAACTGAATGTTCGTATGTATTCATAAACACAACCTGCCGAAAATTAATTAATATTAACCCTCATTGTAATATCGGTGCCTTCACCGACTTTGGATTTAATATCCATATAATCCGAGTAACGCTTCATATTAGGCAAACCCATACCTGCTCCAAAGCCTAAGGAACGGATATTATCAGTAGCAGTGGAAAATCCCTCCTGCATAGCCTGTTCAACATCCTTAATTCCGGGGCCATTATCACAAAGTAGAATTTCAACATATTCTTCGGTAACATTAACATCGGCTTTGCCGCCGCCTGCGTGAATTACCATGTTGATTTCGCCCTCATACATAGCGATAGATACACGTCTTATAATTTCGGGCGGTAGCCCTAACTGCCTTAAATTCTTTTTCACCTGTACCGATGCTTTTCCGGCAGATGTGAAATCATCGCCGTCTACATCAAAGTGAAAGTTAAGTATTTCAGACATTTCGAGCCCTATTCC
Organism: Clostridia bacterium; assembly: GCA_017549905.1. Taxonomy (GTDB): domain Bacteria; phylum Bacillota; class Clostridia; order Oscillospirales; family Acutalibacteraceae; genus UBA737. The sequence goes on from JAFYNC010000056.1 coordinate 5,116, forward strand.
CTACAAGACCATTGCTGTAAAGGATACCGCAAGCCTCATACATTCTTTTTGAAGTTGCAAGCAAAACAATGCCACTGTCTTTAGCTAGTTCAATCATTTCGGCAGTCGGAAGCTTTGAACGAACAAAAACAATGCATTTCATATCCATCATTTCAGCTGTGCGGATAACCTGTGAATTCACAAGACCTGTCATTAAAACGGCCTGATCCTTAACGTAAGCCAAAACATCACTCATCATATCACTGCCGCAAGCAGAATAAACGTGATGCTCTAAGCCGTCTTCACAGCAAATAATATCTGCATTCAATAAATCTTTAATAGTATTGATTTTCATAGGTCTTCACCCAAAAAGTAGATTTTTAAAATTTACTTGCTAAAGCCGTATTTTTCCAAAATACCGTCAACATCATCTGCTGTAAGACGGCCGTAAACTTCTTCGTTTACAGTAAGTACAGGAGCAAGACCACAAGCACCTATACAACGACAAGCTGTAAGTGAGAATTTACCATCCTCTGTACATTCGTCAGAACCAATACCTAATCTTTCGCTGAATTTGTCAAAAATGTCACCAGCGCCTTTAACATAGCAGGCAGTACCCAAACAAACAGAAATGTTGTACTCTCCTTTAGGTGACAGTGAGAACTGAGCGTAGAAGGTAGCAACACCATAAACCTTTTCAAGCGGTACATCCATACCCTCGGCAATCATGGTCTGCACTTCCATAGGAAGATAGCCGTAAATTTCCTGCGCTTCCTGCATAACAGCCATTAAAAGGCTCTTATCATGACAGCTTTTTGCGATTACTTCCTTCAGTTTCTTTTCCTGTTCAGCCGTTCCCTTAAAAGGGAGTTTACTGATTTTTTTTAGCATGAAACCAAATCCTCCTTTGATAATTGTATGTATATCCACTTATTTTGACATAAGGATACACATATACTTATGTAGTATAACATATAAAAACCATTTTGAAAAGACTTTTTATAAAAAAATTGCTAATTTTTTAACAATTTTATTCTAATTTCGAAAAACTATCATCTTCAAGTGGCATATTTTAATATAAAACGTAAAAAATAAAACTAAAAAATGCAAAAGGTGATATTAAAAGTGGCTTATAAGATTGGAAAAAGAACTATAGGTTTTGATAACAAACCTCATATTATCAGTTACGGCTCGGTTGTCGGCAAAAAAGAACATGAAGGTCCGCTCTCAAAAGAATTTGACTATTACACCACAGACAGTTATTTTGGCGAAGACAGCTTTGAAAAAGCAGAAAGCAAA
>JAFYNC010000057.1 GCA_017549905.1 Clostridia bacterium
ACTAAAAGCAATATTCAGGGGCGAAAGCGATAAGTTTTTGCTTGTAATAGGTCCTTGCTCGGCAGATAATAAGGAGGCTGTGCTTGATTATATTTCAAGACTTCGCACCGTTCAGGATGAGGTAAAGGATAAAATATTTATCGTGCCTCGTATTTATACCAATAAACCGCGCACTACGGGTGACGGATATAAGGGTATGCTTCATCAGCCAAACCCTGATGAACGCCCAGATATGTTAAACGGAATATTATCTATCAGAGATTTGCATATGTCAGCATTAAAGGACTGTGGTTTCACCTGTGCAGATGAAATGCTATATCCCGAAAATTACCGTTATTTATCTGATTTATTGGCATATGTTGCAATAGGCGCGCGCTCGGTTGAAAACCAACAACACAGACTTACTGCGAGTGGTATTAACGAGCCTGTGGGAATGAAAAATCCAACAAGCGGCGACCTTTCTATTATGATGAATTCCATTACCGCCGCACAACATAGCCACACCTTTATTTATCGTGGTTGGGAGGTAAAAAGCAGCGGTAATCCTTATGCTCACGCGATTATGCGCGGATATATAGATTTTGCGGGCAAATGTGTATCTAATTATCATTATGAGGATTTAGTGAAGTTAAACGAACTGTATGCTAATACAAATCTTTTAAATCCCTCTACAATAATAGATGCTAACCATGCAAATTCAGGCAAGCAATATCTTGAACAGATAAGAATTGCTAAGGATGTTGTTTATAGTTGCAATCATAATAAGGATATAAGAAAGTTAGTTAAGGGTCTGATGATTGAAAGCTATATTGAAGACGGCGCACAAAAAATAGGTGATCATGTTTACGGAAAATCTATTACAGATGCTTGCTTAGGTTGGGAAAAGAGCCGCGATTTAATTTATAAAATTGCCGATACATTGATTTAGCAGGATAAGGATAGCAAAAGCTATCCTTATTTTTTGTTAAAACTATTTGCTTTTAAATCTATTTTATGATACAATGTAACAAGTAATATTTAAAATAGGAGTAGTATATGTCCTTTCCACTTGAAAAGATAAGAAATTTTTGTATTGTAGCGCATATTGACCACGGAAAATCCACTTTGGCTGACAGATTGCTTGAGCTTACCCAATCGGTAGCACAGCGCGATATGGAAGAACAAATTTTAGATAGTATGGATTTAGAGCGTGAACGCGGCATTACAATTAAAGCCCACGCCGTAACCCTTTATTATAAGGCTAAGGACGGGGAAGAATATGAGCTTAACTTAATTGACACCCCCGGTCATGTTGACTTTAATTATGAGGTTTCACGTTCTCTTGCCGCGTGTGAGGGTGCGGTGCTTATAGTTGATGCTTCACAGGGAATAGAGGCGCAGACACTTGCCAACACATATCTCGCAGTAGACCATGGACTTGAAATATTGCCCGTTATTAATAAGATTGATTTACCCTCTGCCGAGCCTGAGCGTGTAAAGCAAGAAATTGAGGATGTAATCGGTATTCCTGCTGATAATGCTCCGCTAATTTCTGCAAAGACAGGTATTAATGTTGAAGAGGTGCTTGAAAGAATCGTTACTGAAATTCCAGCACCTAAGGGTGATGGCAATGCTCCGCTTTCGGCACTTATTTTCGATTCTTATTATGACCCATACAAAGGTGTTGTGGTTTATTTCAGGGTTATGTCGGGCAGAATAAAGAGTGGCGACAGAATAAGGATGATGGCTACAGGCGCCGAATTTGATATAGTTGAAATCGGCAGGAAAAGAGCTACAAGCCTTGAGGCTTGCGATGTACTTGAGGTTGGTGAGGTAGGCTATCTTTCCGCATCAATTAAAACTGTTAGCGAGGCACGTGTAGGTGATACAATTACCCTTTGCAGTGATCCTGTTGAAAATGCGCTTGAGGGTTACAGAAAGGTAAATCCTGTTGTTTTCTGCGGTATTTATCCGGCTGACGGCGCAAAGTATCCCGACCTTAGAGATGCTTTAGAAAAGTTACAGTTAAATGATGCATCCTTGCTTTTTGAGGCGGAAAGTTCAAACGCTTTGGGTTTTGGTTTCCGTTGCGGATTTTTAGGTCTGCTTCATATGGAGATTATACAGGAGAGATTAGAACGCGAGTATAATTTAGACCTTGTAACTACCGCGCCGAGTGTTGAATATAAGTTTGTATTAACCTCGGGTGAAGAGGTAACGGTTGATAACCCAACAAATTATCCCGACCCTGCAGTAATTGCTGAGGCGTTAGAGCCTGTTGCTGATGTTCATATCTACAGTCCAAGTGAATATGTTGGAACTATTATGCAACTTTGCGAGGAACGTCGCGGCTTTTATACCGATATGAAATATATGGGTGACAGAGTTGATATTCATTATGTAATGCCGATGGGCGAAATAGTTTACGACTTTTTTGATGCTCTAAAATCGCGAACAAAGGGTTATGCAAGTTATGATTATGAAACCAAGGGTTACGAAAAATCAAAACTTGTAAAGCTTGATGTTATGCTTGCGGGCGATGTTGTGGACGCACTTTCGTTTATTGTTCATAGTGATAATGCATATTCAAGAGCAAGAAAGATTGCTGAAAAGTTAAAAGATTATATTCCGCGTCAGCTTTTTGAAGTTCCTATTCAGGTTGCAGTTTCGGGCAAAATTATTGCTCGTGAAACAGTAAAGGCTATGCGCAAGGATGTACTTGCAAAATGCTATGGCGGTGATATTACCCGAAAGAAGAAACTTCTTGAAAAGCAAAAAGAGGGTAAAAAGCGAATGAGAAGATTAGGCTCGGTAGAAGTGCCGCAAGAGGCATTTATGGCTGTGCTTAAGCTTGATGAATAGAGGAGAAACAATGCAAGACAGGAGAACAGCGCGCAGAAAAGCCATTATCAGAAGAAGAATATTTTTCGGCGGTTGCTTTTTAAGTTTAGCGCTTTTAGTAGCAGTTATTGTTTTTATTGTAAATGCGGTAGTAACCAACAATAATGATGATGGAGTTTCTTCAAATGGGGAGAACTCTGCAACTTCTGAGGTTACATCTTCTAAAACCGAAGAGGTCGTTAGTAGCGGTCCTACAATGGTGACAATGGGCGAATATACACTTGATGCAGATTTTAGTATGCTGCTTCTTGTAAATGCTCAAAATCCGTTGCCCGATACTTATGACAGCGATGTAAGGGCAGATCTTGTTGAGATTGACAAAATCTATCGCAATAACGATAATGTGACACAAATCCATAAAGATGTTTATCCTTATATTACCGCTATGGTAGCTAATGCACAGAAGGATGGTGTTGATTTAAAGGTTTGGTCGCCATTCAGAAGTTATGCTATACAAAAGGATTTGTTTAATAAGCAAGTAGCGCGTGTCGGCGGTGATGAAGCAAAGGCGGCAACTGTTGTGGCACGTCCGGGAACTAGTGAGCATAACACAGGTCTTTGCGCAGATTTTAATATGGCAAGTGATACCTTTGAAACCACTAAAATGTATGAGTGGATGGTTGAAAATGCTGAGGATTATGGCTTTGTAATGCGTTATTCGGCTGAAAAACAGGCTATAACCGGTGTTATTCACGAGTCATGGCATTGGCGCTTTGTTGGAATTAAAAATGCAAAGCAGATGAATGCCTTGGGGTTGTGTCTTGAGGAATATGTTGAGCATTTAGATAAGCAGAATTAAGAGGGGCAATATGAAAAAAATAGGATTCGACAACGAAAAATATATAAATTTGCAATCGCAAAATATTAGGGATAGAATAGCAAAGTTTGGCGGCAAACTTTATATGGAGTTTGGCGGTAAGCTTTTTGACGATTACCATGCGGCAAGGGTGTTGCCCGGTTTTGAGCCTGATGCAAAGGTTAAAATGCTTATGGAGCTTAAGGACGAGGCTGAAATTGTAATCGTTATAAATGCTGATGCAATTGAAAAAAATAAGCGCCGCGGCGACCTTGGTATAACCTATGACCTTGATACACTTCGCCTTATTGACGCTTTCAGGGAAATAGGGCTTTATGTGGGCAGTGTGGTTATTACCTGCTATACAGGTCAGCCATTAGCTGAAGTATTTGAAAAAAGGCTTATTTCTTTGGGAATTAAGGTTTATAGACATTATTCTATAAAGGATTACCCCTCAAATATTCCGCTTATAGTAAGTGATGAAGGCTTTGGAAAAAATGATTATATAGAAACCGAGCGCAAGCTTGTTGTTATAACAGCGCCGGGCCCTGGAAGCGGTAAAATGGCTACATGTCTTTCCCAACTTTATCATG
>JAFYNC010000058.1 GCA_017549905.1 Clostridia bacterium
CAGGATAAGCAACACCGCAAACTGTGCCATATTCTATAGCGGTTTTAGCGGCATCTTCAGTTGCAATTTTAATAAAAATTTTAACCTTATCAAATTTAATATGCCGCAAAAATTTCTTTGTATGAAAAAGTGCTGCCTTAAAAAATCCAAAAAATTCTTTTACCGCTCCCGAAAAGCCGTATTTTTCTTTAAACTTTTCAAAAAGCGAAGGCTTTTTTTCTTTTTTACCAATAGCTTTTTGAGTTTTATTCTGTTTTTCTGCCTCGGGCTTTATTTCATAAACCTTTATTCCTAAAAAGTATATTTTAGTGAAAAAATCATCTTTAAAATCTATGAACACACAAAGCGGCAAAAACAAAACACAGAGAACTATCAGTAAAACTGCTCCCGTAATTATTAAGGCTATCAAACTTCAGTCGCCTCTTCATTAGTATTTTCTATTTTTAACTGTTCGCCGATGTCGCGCTCATCATTTTCATTTTGAGGCAAGGGCGGCAGTTCACTTAAATCGTTAAGGCTAAAGCATCTGAGAAAATTCTTGGTTGTGCCGTAAAGCAAAGGCTTACCGGGTAATTCAAGCCTTCCCTGTTCTTCTATTAAGCCCTTTTCCACAAGTGTAGTTACAACACCTGAGCAGTCAACACCGCGCACCTGTTCAATAAAAGATTTGGTTACGGGCTGATTATATGCTACAACGGCTAAAACCTCTAAAGCTGCCGAAGAAAGCGGTGTTCTTCGTCTTAAATCAAAGGCTTTTTTAATATATTCGGCATATTCGGTTTTAGTTGCCAGCTGATAAGTATTCTCCATACGAACAAGTTCAAGACCACTGCCGTTTTTAATCATTTTATCCCTTAAAACGTTCATTACATCGTTTACAGTTTCAACCTCAATGTCAAAAACCTGTGCAATACGTTCTATGCTAAGCGGTTCGCCACTCGCATATAGTAATGCTTCAAAGGCAGGTACAAATTCTGTTGCTTTCATCTATTTTTATGCCCCTTAACTAATGTTATTTCCTGTGACTCGCCGTCACCCTCAATTTTAACGCGGTTAGCCTTACAAAGTTCCAACACAGCCAAAAATGTTGCCACAAGCTCGGAACGGCTTTGCGCTGTGCCATAAAGCGTGGAAAGTTTTTTCTTTCCGCCGCCAAAAAGATTGCGGATTACAAAAACAATTTTTGTAGAAACCGCCACTATTTTTTTGGCAACTATTTTGGTAAACGGTGCGGTAGATGGCGGAAGCTTTCTTTTACCTCTGCCTACTGCCTGTAAATATGAGAGGTAAATTAAATCACTGCCGTGAACCAACTCATAGGTTTTATCAAAATCAACCTCGCAAGGCTTTTTAACAAATTTATTGAAACCATCCTGCATGGTGGAAAGCTTGTCCGCAATCTGCTTACAAACCATATATTCAAGCAATTCGCCTGTGAGTTCTTCCTTTAACTGAACAATTTCATCATGACGAGGTAAAAGACTTACGGTTTTAATATAAATAAGTCTTGCCGCCATTTCAAGAAATTCGCTGCCAAGCTCCATTTGGTTGTCCTCATAAAGCTTTATCTGCTCTAAATATTGGTCTATAAGCTCGGTTAGAGGTATATCATAAATATTAAGCTTGTTTCGGGCTATCAGTTGTAACAACAAATCAAGCGGTCCCTCAAAGCCCTCTAATTTATAAGAAAGTGTATTTTCCATTTGTTCACCCTAAAAAATAAGTAAATGGCAGTTTTGCTATAAAGCTTAGTCCCGACAAAACTGCATTTGATAAATAAGAAAGCGGTATATCAAGCACACCTAAATAAAGCAGTGCTAAAAGCCCTATAAAAATATATCTTTCATAGCGCATTAATGCATAATATTGCTTGTATGGAAGCAGTGCAGATAAAAGTCTTGAACCATCAAGTGGCGGAATTGGAATTAAATTAAATACCGCAAGTTGAATGTTTATATATGCGATATAGAAAAATATTAAACCTATATAAGTAAAACTTGTTCTGATTAAAACAAACTGAACAAGATAAAAAAGCAACAAAGCAATAAATGCTACGATAATATTGGCAAGCGGACCTGCAAGTGCCACAAGTGCCATATCTCGCTTAGGATTTCTAAGATTTCTACCATTTACCTGAACAGGCTTTGCCCATCCGAAGCCAAAAAGTAATATACACAATGCTCCGATATAATCGATATGAGCAAAGGGATTAAGCGACAGTCTACCCTGAAAGCGTGGAGTATCATCCCCTAACTTTACAGCCGCAAAACCATGCGCCCATTCGTGAACAGGCATAGTTAAAAATATAACCGCTAATGTAGATAAAATATAAACAATTGCACCTACAAAATCTATGTTACCCGAAAGTATACTTCTTAGCAATACAAGCACTTCCCCTTATACTAAATATATTTAGTTAATTATATAACATTATTGACTTAAATACAAGAAAAATATACAACGATACTACAGCATAAAAATTGCTCTGATTGAAGCAGAGCAATTTTTTTACATTTTTTCTATTGTTTACATTACATAATCGCCGAACTCAGAAC
>JAFYNC010000059.1 GCA_017549905.1 Clostridia bacterium
GCTATGGGTTGCACTGAGCCTATCGCTATAGCATACGCCGCCGCAAAGGCAAAGGCTGTGCTCGGCACGTTCCCGACGTCCTGCGATATAGCCGTAAGCGGAAATATAATTAAAAATGCTAAGTCAGTTGTGGTTCCTCACACCGGAGGTATGCGCGGAATTGAGACAGCAGTAGTTGCCGGACTTGTTGGAGGTAATGCAGATGCCAGACTAGAGGTTCTCTCGCACGTATCCCACGACGACGTAGAGAGAATGAGGAAGATAAGTGATACTTTACCCATTAAGGTGAGCTTATCCGACAGTGATTACCCCTTTGACATAATCCTCTCTCTTACCGACGGCAAGGATAATGTATCCGTGCGTATTACCAACAGGCATACGAATATCGTTTCCATAATTAAAAACAACGAGAAGATCTTCGAGGGAGACGCTACCGAGGATATCGAGATCAAAAAGAGAGATCTGTCTGTAGAAGAGATAATAGAGTTTGCAAATTCCGTGGATATCGAAGATATACGCCCCACCATAAAGCGTCAGATCGACTGCAATATGGCGATAGCAGAGGAGGGGTTGCGCAGTCCTTGGGGAGCAAATATCGGTAAGTTATATCTTGTAGCGCAAGAGAATGCAAAGGCAATTATTGAAAATTCTGAGAATAATGCCAGCATAATTAATCAAGAAGTTAACCGTAATCTCTACACTATAAATGAGGCTCACGAATCTTTAGAATTACTCAGAAATAACATTGCCGAAACTTCAAAGAATTTCGTTTTGGAAGTTGATAATCTTATGAATTCTTTATCAGTTACTAAAGAACAAATTTCTGAAAACGTTGATTCTGCAAGAGATGCTAAAACTCAGTTTGAAGAAATATATAACAGTATTGTGAAATAATATTTATTTTATTGTAAAAATCCTCACAAAGTGGGGATTTTTTTATTTTAAATGTATTGAAAAAAATCCAAAATGGTGGTATTATTATTGTGAGTAAATATTATTAAAAGGCGGTGAAAATATGGGCTTTAAAAAATGGGTTGTTTCAGACATTGATAAACGACTTGCTAAAGAGTTGAGCTGTGAGTGTGATATTGACCCGTTTGTAGCGCTTATTGCCGCTTCAAGAGGGTATACCGATGTATATGAACTTGAACAATTTATTTCTGATGAGCCATATTTTACCGATTTTTATCAAATGGCGGATATTATTAAAGCCGCGGAAATTATAAACACCGCTATTGAAAATGGCAAAAAAATTGCTATTTACGGCGACTATGACTGTGACGGTGTTACAGCAACCGCTTTATTTATAAATTACTTTAAAACACGTAATGTAGATTGCATTTTTTACATTCCCGACCGTTTTTCAGAAGGATATGGAATGAATGAAGATGCCATTAAATATTTATTTGAGCAGAAAGTAGAACTCATTATTACCGTTGATAACGGAATTTTGAGCTTTAATGAAATTAATTTAGCTAAAAAACTTGGTATGTCTGTTGTAGTAACCGACCATCATATACCATCCGAAACATTACCTGATGCTGATGCAGTTATAAATCCTCACAGAAAAGACTGTCTTTCAGATTTTAAAGAAATTTGCGGTGCCGAGGTAGCATTTAGGCTAATTTGTGTTTTAGAAGGCAAAGAGCCTGAGGAATTAATTGGACAATATGCTGACATTTTAGCTGTTGGTGTAATTGCTGATATAATGCCGCTTACTCTTGAAAACAGAACCATTGTTAAATGCGCAATTGAAAAAATAAAAAATAATGTCAATATCGGTATTTCTGCATTACTTAGCGTTGCAGGCATTGAAAGAGACAGTGTTAATTCTACAAAAATAGCTTTTGCCGTTTGTCCGCGTATTAACGCTGCAGGGAGAATGGGTAAAGCCGACCGCGCCGTTTCGTTGCTTACAACCGATAATATGATGACAGCGCTTAGTATTGCAAACGAAATTGATGCTGACAATGCCTTGCGCCAGAAAACCGAAAAAGAAATTTTTGAACAGGCAGTTTTAAAAATAGAAAATAAAAAGCTTATGTATGACAGAATTATTGTCGTTAGCGGTGATGATTGGCACCATGGGGTTATTGGTATTGTTGCTTCTAAAATAACCGAAAAATATGGTGTGCCAACTATTGTTATTTCAAGTAATGGCGATGTTTCAACGGGTTCATGCAGAAGTATAGAAGGCTTTAATATTTTTGAAGCAATTAATTCATGTAACGATTTAATGATTAAATTTGGCGGTCATTCTCAGGCTGCCGGAATTACATTGAAAACTGAAGATATATGCGAGTTTAAAAATAGAATTAATGAATTTGCTTTGGCGCTCGAATTTGTGCCACCTGTATTAAATCTTGATTGCAAACTCAATCCATCTGCATTATCTGTTGACCTTGCTTTTGCGCTTAAAGCTTTAGAACCATACGGTGTTGGAAACAAAGTGCCTGTTTTCGGCGTTTTCGGTGTAGTTTTGGAAAGAATAACACCAATCGGCAACAACAAGCATTTAAGACTTTTGTTTTCAAAAGGTAATAATTCTTTTCAAGGACTACTTTTTGGCGTTTCACCCGATAATTTTTGTTTCCAAATTGGTGACTGTTTAGATATAGCAGTTACTGTTGAGCCTAACCTTTATAAAGGTGAATATACAGTATCTGTTCAAATTAAAGCCATCAGAATGAATGGTACAGATGACACAAAACTATTTAATGATTTAATCACTGTTTGCGATTTTTTAAGCGGGAGAGAATGTGATGTAACTAATATCACTCCCACACGTGAAGAGGTTGGCATTGTTTATAAAAAAATATGTGAAATGCCGATTTTAATCGATAGAATTAAGTATTTGTATATTAACAGTTTGGGTATTGGAAAAACTCTTACTATTTTAGAAATTTTAAGTGAACTTAATTTAATTGCCTTTGAAAACGGAGTTTGCCGTATGCTTCCAACTGCAGAAAAAACAAATCTTTTAAATTCCATTACCTTTAAAACACTTTCTGAAAGGAGCGGTAATAATGCTTGAAAAACATTTAAATGATTATAACGAGCTTAAACAGGCAATGGATGATTTCGGCGGAAATTATGATTATGATATGATTAAACGCGCGTTTGAGCTATGCGTTACCGCTCATGAGGGGCAGAAACGCGTAAGTAGTGAGGATTATTATATTCATCCGTTTAATGTTGCCAAAATAATTGTTTCTTTAGGTATGGATTCGCAATCAATAGCTGCGGCGCTTTTGCACGATGTTGTTGAAGATACCGATACTACAATAGAGGACATTAAAGAGCAGTTTGATGCTGAGGTAGCCCTTTTGGTTGACGGTGTTACAAAAATTGGTAGACTTAACTTTTCAACTAAAGAACAACAACAGGCGGAAAGCCTTAGAAAAATGCTTATTGCAATGGGTCAGGATATTAGAGTTATCATTATTAAACTTGCTGACCGCTTGCATAATATGCGCACAATTGATGCTATGCCCGAGCAAAAACAGCGGGACAAATCGGTTGAAACACTTGAAATTTATGCGCCTATTGCTCATAGACTCGGTATCAGACCTGTTAAAGAAGAACTTGAAGATTTAAGTATCAAACATTTAGACCCAATAGCATATAACGAAATTGAAAAATCATTATCTCTTCACAAAAAAGAAAGAGAAGAGATTTTAGATGCCATTAAAACCCGAATAGAAGAACGTCTAACGGCGGAAATGCCAAACATTAGAATGTCTTTCCAAGGTCGAGTAAAATCGATACACGGAATTTACCGCAAAATGTATGTTCAAGATAAAGATTTTGATGAAATATACGATGTTTATGCAATTCGTGTTATTACCGATACCGTCGCTGACTGTTATAACATTTTGGGTATAATGCATGATATGTTCAGACCTATCCCTAACAGGTTTAAAGATTATATTTCAACCCCTAAGCCTAATATGTATCAGTCCTTGCATACTACAGTTATCGGTAGAGCAGGCATGCCTTTTGAAATTCAAATACGTACATTTGAAATGCATCATACTGCCGAATTCGGTATCGCGGCGCACTGGAAATATAAAGAGGGTATATCTGAGAATAACAAAAGCCTTGAAGACCGCTTGGCTTGGATTAGACAAATTCTTGATAGTCAAAACACTTCAGCAGACTCTACTGATATTCTTCGCAGTATAAAGGTTGATCTTTCACAAGAAGATGTTTTTGCAGTAACACCAAAAGGCGACGTTATAAATCTTCCTGTTGGCGCTACTGTGGTAGACTTTGCTTTTGCAATACATTCTGCTGTTGGTATTCGTATGGTTGGCGCTAAGGTAGACGGTAAAATTGTACCAATTAACCACGAAATAAAGACCGGTGAAGTTATTGATATATTAACCACTAATCAGGCAGGTCATGGCCCTAGCCGTGATTGGCTTAATATCGCTGTAACATCACAAGCAAAGGCTAAAATACGCTCTTGGTTCAAGAAAGAAAAACGAACTGAAAATATTGCGGCAGGTAAACTTGATTTTGAAAAGGAACTTCGCCGAAATGAAATTAAAATTCCCGACGAAGAATATGATGAATATATTGAGGATTTTGCAAAAAGAAACCGATTTGCAAATACCGAAGAATTTTTTGCGGCTATCGGTTATGGCGGAATTTTACTTTCAAAAATTATTCCTCGTATCAAAGAGGAATTTAGCAAAAAAAATTCTGCTAAAAAATCTCCACAAATTGTGCCAATTAATGAGAGTAAGGTTGTTAAATCCTCTGACGGTGTTATAGTTGACGGCATCGATAACTGCTTAATTAAGCTTTCTAAATGCTGTGCGCCACTACCGGGTGACGATATTATTGGCTTTATAACCCGCGGACATGGTGTTTCTATTCATAAGAGAGATTGCAATAATGTTCCTAAAAATATCCAACATTCTGCCGAGCCTGAGCGCTGGATTTCGGCTCACTGGGGAGCTAAGCGCACTGAATCATTCACTTCAACTATTCAGGCAATGTTTATTGATCGTGATGGAATAGTTATAGATGTTATGAACGCTATTAATAATATGCGCGTTCCCGTTCACAGTATAAATGCCCGAGAAATGAAGAACGGAAACAGTATGGTAACGGTTACAGTTAGCGCAGAAAGTGTTGAACATTTAAGAAGTATTATAGCCAAAATTGAAAAAATTCCGGGTGCTTTTTCTGTAGAAAGGATTAATCAGTAATGAAGGCAGTTATTCAACGTGTTTCAAACGCAAGTGTTGA
>JAFYNC010000060.1 GCA_017549905.1 Clostridia bacterium
CAGCCAGTTAAACACCGCTAAAGAAATCTTAGCATTTGAGCTCACACAGTTGGTTCACGGGGAAGAGGAAGCAAAAAAAGCTCAGGATACCGCACGTGCAGTGTTCTCGGGTAAGGGCTCACATGAAAATATGCCTACTACAGAGCTTTGTTCAGAAGACTTTACAGACGGCAAAATCGGCGTACTTGATATGATGATTAAAGCAGAACTTATAGCTTCAAAGGGCGAGGGTAGACGTCTTGTACAACAAGGCGGAGTTAGTATTAACGATCTTAAAATTACTGACCCTGCATATAGTCTTTCTGCTTCTGATTTTGAAAATGAAATCATTCTCAGAAAAGGTAAAAAGGTATTCAATAAATTTATACTCGCATAATTTTTGGGCAGACAAAAAAGTCTGCCCAAAATAGTTTGCAACATTTTTAACTTTTGCGGTAAAATAATATAGGTGATATATTTGTTATTTTTTGTTATTGCTTTAATTCTGATTTTTGCAATTATTGTTTATTACTTTTTTTCAATTGCTTTTGTTAAACATAACATTGGAAATGTCGATGATATGAATGACAATATTAATAAAATTTTAGAAAAGTATAAAGATACAATTTCTATGGGTATCGATTTTATAAATACTGAGCCTCATAAATGGCTTCATACCCAAAGTTATGATGGGCTTACTCTTTATGCCAGATATTATGATAATTCCTCCGACAAAACTATGATTTTGTTACACGGTTACCGTTCTTCAGCGGCACGTGATTTTTCTTGTGCAGTTGCTATGTATAAAAGCTTTGGTTTTAATGTTTTACTTTGTGACCAAAGAAGCCACGGCAGAAGCGAGGGAAGACTCATTACATTTGGTGTTAAGGAAAAGCGAGATGTTTTGAGTTGGTGTGAATTTATTAATGAAAAATACTCACCCGAAAAAATAGTCTTAGGCGGAATGTCAATGGGCGCTACAACTGTGCTCTTAAGTTTGAAACTTAGTCTTCCAAAAACTGTAAAAGCAGTAATTGCCGATTGCGGTTTTTCATCACCGGTTGCAATAATAAAAAAAGTGGCGCGTCAGTCTTTTAAAATTAATGCAACAGCTTTTCTTCCGTTTTTAGACCTTTATTGCAGATTGTTCGGTAATTTTTCAATTTACAAAAACAACACCTGCGATGCAATCAGAGAAAGTGATGTTCCCGTTTTGCTTATTCACGGCAAAGAGGACGGATTTGTGCCTTGTGAAATGTCTAAAGAGGCTTTTGAAAATGCTAACGATAAATCAAAGCTCTTAATTGTTGATAATGCTGACCATGGACTTAGCTATCTTGTCGATACAAAATTAGTTGAAAGTGAGATCAAAATTTTCTTAAAAGAATGTGATTTATATTGACTTTTTGAAGGTTTAATAATACAATATATTGTAGAAGGGAAGTGTTGTTTTGTTCAAAGATTTTAAACTGTTTTCTTTAATTTTATCAGTTTTAATTATTTTTTCTGTCTGCGGTTGCAGTCCTGTTGATAATGATTACGGTGTTAGTTCTGAAACCGAAAGTTCACAAAGTGAATTTCAGTCAGTTGAAGAAACAAAAATTATGTCATCTGACAGAGTAATGTCACAATATTTTGATATTAGTCTTTTTGATGAAGAAAATTATTCTGATATTTATTTAGGTAAAAAATTTAAGATTGATGCCTTTATAAATAATATTACATTTAATGTGCCAACCAAGATTAACGATTTTAAAGAGCTCGGTTGGTTTTTATGTGAGGGCAATACCTATGATGAAAATTCGTTGGTTTTTGCTTATGAAACTGTTGATTTATATTTCAAAAATGAAAAAGGTGCTAAAATTTTTGCACAAGTTTATAATTCCTCACGTTCATCAAAACAACTTTCCGAGTGTTATATTGTAAAATTTAAAATTGATAACAATTTTTATACTGATCCCAATAACTATATTGAATTTAATGTTAATGGTATAGATAATACAATGGCTATTACCGATATTGTTAACATTTTAGGCGCACCTTCTCATTTTTATGAAGTATCCGACACATCTTATTACCTTGATTATTTTATCACAAAGAAGGATAGACGTAACGGCATAACTGTTTACATTAATCCTGTTGATGATTTAATCACGGCTATTGAATTTTCTTATTATAAATAACTTTTAAGGAGCTTTTTATGAACAAACACTTATTACCGGCAGATATTTTACTACCAAAAAACGATTTTTCAAAATGGTCTGTTATAGCTTGTGACCAATATACCTCTGAACCAAAGTATTGGGAAGAAACAAAAGAGATAGTAGGCAATAGCATATCTGCGCTTAATTTAATACTACCTGAAGTTTTTCTCTCAGACGATGAATCTGCGCGTATTAATTCAATCAACAAAACAATGCAAGAATACATAGAGAACGATGTATTTAATAGTTTTGATAATACTATTGTTTACACCTGCCGTACACTTAAAGACGGAAAGAAAAGACACGGACTTGTGGGACTTATAGACCTTGAGGATTATTCCTATGAAAAAGATGCTAAAACAGCCATTAGAGCTACTGAAGAAACCGTTGTGGACAGAATTCCGCCAAGAGTTAAAATAAGAAAGGATGCCCCATTAGAGCTTCCTCATATTATGCTTTTAATTGATGATCCTGAGCGCATCGTTATTGAGCCTATTGCAGATAAAGCGGATAACTTTAAAAAGCTTTATGAATTTGAGCTTATGCAAAACGCAGGTTCAATAGTAGGTTATGCACTTTCCAGTGATTCTGTTAATAATGTTCAATCAGCTTTAGATACACTTAAAAATAACAGTGCTGACGGTTTGTTATTTGCAGTTGGTGACGGTAATCATTCTCTCGCTACCGCAAAAGAATGTTACAGAATGGGATGCGGTAGTAGATACGCCTTAGTTGAGGTTGTAAATATTCACGATTTTTCTTTGGAATTTGAACCTATTTACAGAGTAGTATTTGGCGCTAACGCCGAAAAATTAATTTCCGATTTCATTAATTGGTGTGGAGAAGACAGTAGTGAAAATTCACAAAAGTTTACTTGTGTTTATAATGGTATTGAGAAGGAAATCAGCGTTAATGCTAAGGGAACTTTATGTGTTGCCACATTACAAGCATTTTTAGACAATTATTTAAAAGATAATAAAAATTTAAAGCTTGACTATATTCACGGTACAGAATCTGTTCGTGAACTTTGCAAAAAAGAAAACACAGTTGGATTTATATTCTCCGGAATGGAAAAATCCGAATTGTTTAAAGCGGTATCAAATGACGGTTCATTACCGAGAAAAACATTCTCAATGGGCTGTGCTGACGATAAACGATTCTATTTAGAAGCAAGAAAAATCAAATAAATTAAAGCCATCATTTGATGGCTTTTTTTATTTTTTTATTCACAAAATTTTGCAGATTTGTTAAATATATTAAATACAAAAAAAGTCGAAAATCCGTTGACACAAATACACAAAAATGATATACTTATATAGTATTTTTAAGTATTATGTGAGGTATACAAATTTGAAAATATATAAAAAAGTTTTATCGGTTTTTATTGCTTTCACTTTGTTGTTTATAAGTTTTTTCAATTCAAATATTACTAATGTTTCTGCCGCTGAAAATAATATTATACATATTTTTGGCACTGATGTTAATGTTCGCGAGGGAAAATCTACATCTGCAAAATCACTTTGCAAAATTAATCATGATGTAGCAGAATTACTTTCTGACGAGGGTGAATGGCTTAAAATTAAATATAACGATATTGTTGGATATATTAAATACAATTCAGGTTGGATTAGAAAACTTTCCTATAATCCAAATAACAGAGATGAAGCTTTCGAAGGTCAAATTTCAGCTTTTCCCGACAGCTATAAAGATTCTTTAAGGCTTTTACATGCTCTATATCCAAATTGGAAGTTTACACCTTTTAATGTAAACCTCACATTAGCGGAAGCTGTTGCTATGGAAACTACTTGTACAAACCATGGTTATGGCACTGATAACCATAAATATTTATATTATACTTACGGCGATTCTTGGCGCTCAATGGATTTTGGTTGTTATGATTGGAGCACTAACACATTCGTTGAAAAAGAATCGGGCGGTTGGACAGGCGCTTCAAGAGAAATAGTTGCCTTTTATATG
Source organism: Clostridia bacterium (assembly GCA_017549905.1). Taxonomy (GTDB): domain Bacteria; phylum Bacillota; class Clostridia; order Oscillospirales; family Acutalibacteraceae; genus UBA737. Next base: position 4,161 of record JAFYNC010000060.1, read on the forward strand.
GAACCGCGAAATTTCTTAAACCCATATGAAATATATATGTTTTTGGAGCAAAAATACGATCCTTCAAAACAAAACGCCGAAGGTTTAAGCAATATCGTAAAAGGTACTTTTCTTGAAAGGCCTTACACAGATATCGAGCATCCAAATAATGACGGTAGTTATATTAATGCAATTATGAATGCAGCTGCTCAGTCTAATGTCAGTCCTTATATTATCGCTTCAAAAATAATTCAAGAACAAGGTGTTGAAGGTACATCTCAACTAATTTCCGGAACATACCCAGGATATGCAGGTTATTACAATTACTTTAACATTAAGGCTTACGGTGATGATATAGTTGGAAACGGTTTAGCCTATGCAACTTTACAAAAAGACCCAACCTGGAACACTCGCCAAGGCGCAATTATAGGTGGCGCTAAATTCTTAGGCAACAATTATATAAGTGCCGGTCAAAGCACATATTATTTTCAAGACTATAATATGGTTGATCTTAACATTCACCACCAATATGCCACTGCCGTTCACGATGCCCGCAGTAAAGGTGTAAATGTTGCAAGTGGATACGCTGACAAATTCAACTATCCTTTAGAGTTTACAATTCCGGTATTTAAAAACACCACCGCTACTCCTGCTCAAAAACCCGCAAATAGCAACGAAAAAAATAACTATTATATTTCTTCTATCAGCGGATTAACACCGACATTTAATATGTATAAGTTTACTGATTATTCGCTAAGTCTTGAAACCGATGGCGCTATTGATGTTGTTTTGCCAAGCGGTGCTACCCTTACAACTAATGATGAATTTCGTTTGAATGCCGGTATTAACAATGTGGTACTTACAGTTAAGTCAGAAACAGGTTTTACTAATAGCTATCATATTTCTGTAAATGCTGCTAATAATTGTACATTATATATCAATAAAAACGGCAGTTCCTCAAACATTGGCAATATGTTAGGCGATGTAAATGGCGATGGTAAAATTACAATTGGTGATGGAGGTAGAATAGTTCTTCACCTTTCAGAAAAAAATATTTTATCAGGTGCCGCCTTTAATGCTGCCGATATAAATAAAGATGGTGCCATCACCATAGGCGATGGTGGAAAAATCGTGCTTCATTTACTTGGACGTTTAAATATCGAATAGGAGTGTTTTAAATGAAAAAAATTAAATTTTTAAGTTTAGTTATAGCTGTAATAATTATTATTTCAAGTTTCTTTACCTTAACAACTTCTGCAGCAACTTCAGTTCTAAGCTTCAGCGCTAATACTGTAAATGTTGGTGATAAAGTTACCGTAACAGTAAGTGTAAAGGGAAGTGATATTTCAGGCGTTGACCTTAGCGTTTCATATAATTCTGACATATTGAGATATGATTCAGGCGCTACAAGCGGTGGTGCAGGCAGTTTAAAAATTGTTGAATTAATTTTACCTACCGTAAACAGTAAATCTTACTCATTGAGCTTTACGGCATTAAAAGCAGGCAGTTCTCAGATTTCATTTAATGGTACCGTTGCAGAAGGTGATAATGCTGCCGATGTTTCTGTTGGCGCTTCTGCTACACTTAGTGTTATTAACAAGGTTTTATCAGGTAACGCAAATCTTAAATCGTTAAGACTTGGTGTTGGAACTTTAAGTCCTGCATTTTCGCCAGATATTACTACCTATGATGTTCTAATCCCAAATTCCGCAACAAAATGTCTTGTATATGCCACAACAGCCGACCCTGATGCTACTCTTGATGTTGAAGGCAGCTCTACAATGGAAGTAGGAGCAAATAAGCGTGTTGTAGTTGTAACCGCACCTAACGGAACACAAAAATCATACACAATTAATATCACTCGTAGTGACCTACCTGACGGTGAAACACCGCCTACTGAATCAGATGTTACTTCTGATACACTTTCTACCACCTTAGAGTCAGCAAATTATGTTGTTGCAACCGATATTTCAAGCATTCAAATGTTTAAAGGATTTACAGCTACAACCGCACTTTATAATGGTGTTGATGTTCCTGTAGCAATAGATAACGATGGTAATTTTAAAATTTATTATCTTAAATCTGCTGACAGCGAAGCATTAATTCCTTGTACACTTGATAACGAAACCAACACATTTAAAAAGCTTAAATATATAACTCAAGGCGAGTACACATATATTGTAACTGAGTTCCCAAAAGGCAAGGAAATTGACGATAAATATTATCGTATAACTGCAAAAATTTCTGACTTTGATATAGAGTGCTATGCTAATCAGTCAAGTGAATTAAATGATTTCTATTATATTTATTGCTTTGCAAATGATCGTTACGGAGTTTACAGATATGACAGTCGCGAAAATACTATACACCGTTATCCCGAATTCAAACTAACTGACGCTACAACGGACACTAATGTAAAAGATTTAAATTTCTTAGATAAATTTGCTTCTTTACCTACAAATTCAAAATTAATGGTTGCTTGTCTATTTGTTGCTATAGTCGTTGCTATAACTTTAATAATTTTGATAATCATTAAGCTCATTCATAATAGAAATGATAATTTGATTTTTGAAGATGAAGATGATGACTTAGATTTTGAAAATGTATCTTTTGATAATGATTTCTTGATTTCTTCAAATGACAATTCTTTTGATAAAGATGAAGATGAATAATTAAAAAGACCGCGAAAGCGGTCTTTTTAATTATTTCATATCATAAAATTTACTGGTGATAAAATTGAATATTTATAAAAACGTTCTAATTTTAATTCTATCGGTTTTTTTAATTTCAATTGTGATACTCTTCATTATAACTAAAAAACCGTTTAAAACACTATTTTTAAATGCATTTATAGGGGTTTGCACATTAGCTATTCTTGATTTAACCTCAAAAATCACAGGTGTGTATATTCCCATAAATACATATACCGTAACAGGAGCGAGTATTTTTGGTATACCCGCTATTTGCGGTTTCTTATTGTTAAAAATATTGTTTATATAACATAACCGCCGTTAATGCCTAAAATTTGACCCGTTATGTAGTCTGCCTTATCGGATGCTAAGAACTCAATAGCTGCAGCAATTTCATCTGCATTACCCATTCTGCCAAGAGGGATTTCTGAAACAAAATCGCTAAGTTCTTCTATTGAAAGGTGAGAGTTCATGCCCGTTTCAATAAGACCGGGAGCAATAGCATTTACAGTAATACCACTGGGCGCCAACTCTTTAGCCAATGCTTTTGTTAAACCAATAACACCGGCCTTAGAAGCAGAATAAGCCGCTTCACACGAAGCGCCAACCTGACCCCACATAGAAGAAATATTAATAATTTTGCCGCTTTGTTTGCTAACCATAGAAGGAATAACACATTTGCAACAATTATAAACACCTTTAAGGTTAACATCAATAATTCTATCAAAATCAATTTCATCAGTGTCTGTTAGCAAAGCCTGATGGGCAACCCCCGCATTATTAACCAAAATGTCAAGGCTGCCAAATTTATATAATGTTTCTTTAACCATTAGTTCAACTTCAAGTCTATTAGCAACATTTGCCTTATGCGCCATAACAGAATAGCCATGAGAAGCTAATGAACGGCAGAGTAGGGAAGCAGATTCATAAGATTCATTATAGTTTATGACAACATTATAACCCTTTTGCGCAAAAAGTATTGCAGTTGCAGCTCCAATACCTTTAGAAGCGCCTGTAATTAAAATTGTTTTATTCATTTAAGTTCTCCTCAAAAATATTTTTTAATATTATAACATAAAATTTTAATAATTTAAAGATATTTTTTCAATAAATTGTGTATTTTTCAACTATTAATAATATATATAGTATGGTTTACATAAATAGTTTACATAATTTTAAATAATGTAAAAATTGATGTTGA
>JAFYNC010000061.1 GCA_017549905.1 Clostridia bacterium
CCGGTTAAAACTTCTACAGGTGAATACAATATATACCTCGAAAGAGGCAGTTTGCAAAAGGTTAAAGAATATTTAAACCTTAACCGCAAGGTGTTAATAGTAACAGATAGCGGTGTTCCTGATATTTATGCTAAAACAGTGGCTTCTCAGAGTAAAAACCCGTTTATTGTAACTATTCCTATGGGTGAGGCGTCAAAATGTTTTGACACTTATAAAATGTTACTTTCAAAAATGGTGGAATTTTCGTTTACCCGCACCGACTGTGTAGTGGCAGTAGGCGGCGGAGTTGTGGGCGACCTTGCAGGTTTTGTTGCGGCAAGTTTTATGCGCGGTGTAGATTTTTATAATATACCCACAACCGTTCTCTCTCAGGTTGATTCCTCTATTGGCGGTAAGGTGGCAATAGATTTTGAGGGAATAAAAAATATTGTGGGCGCATTTTATCCTCCAAAGGCTGTGGTTATAGATTCTGATACCCTTAAAACTTTACCGGGAAGACAAATTTCAAACGGTCTTGCAGAATCGGTTAAAATGGCAATGACGAGTGACGAAAATTTATTCCGAATTTTTGAAACACAAGAAATAATGCCTAATATTGACCGAATAATCGAGGCATCACTAAGAATTAAGAAATTTGTTGTAGAGCAGGACGAAAAGGAATCGGGACTTCGCAAGATTCTTAATTTCGGACACACCTTAGCACACGCTATTGAAAGCCAAAACGAAATGCAAAATCTTTATCACGGCGAATGTGTGGCTCTCGGTATGCTTCCAATGTGTGATAAAGCTGTTAGAGAACGCTTAGTTAAAGTTTTAAATAAATTAGAACTTCCAACACAGATAGAACTTGAAAAGGAAATTATTTTAGAGGCTATAAAGCACGATAAAAAGATGTCGGGAGAAAATATAACAGTAATCACTGTGGAAAAAATCGGCGAATTTAAAATGAAAAATATTTCATTAGACCAACTTAAAGAGGTGTTAGATTTATGAAAAACACATTTGGAAATAATGTTTCGGTAACCCTTTTCGGCGAAAGTCACGGAAAGGCTATTGGAGCAGTGGTTGACGGTTTACCTGCGGGAATTAAAATTGACACTGATTTTATAAAAAGTCAGTTAACACTTAGACGTCCTGTTGGCAGTATATCTACACCGAGGGTTGAGGCTGATAATTTTGAAATTTTAAGCGGTGTTTTTGAAGGTTTTACAACCGGCACACCGATTTGTATTATTATTCCTAATGAAAACACAAAATCTAAGGATTACAGCGAAATTATGAGCAAGGCAAGGCCTTCTCACGCCGATTATACTGCCCACATAAAATACGGCGGCTTTGAGGACTATAGAGGCGGAGGCCATTTTAGTGGCAGAATTACTGCGGCGATAGTGGCGGCAGGTGCTATTGCGATTTCATATTTAAAACAAAAAAATATACATATAGGCACTCATATTTCACGTTGCGCAGGTGTTGATGATGTAGCCTTTGGTGATTATGAGTCAGATATAGATGCCTTAAACAGTAAACAGTTTGCTACTTTAGATGACGATAAAGCAAAACTTATGCAACAAAAGATTATGGAAGCTAAGACTCAGGGTGACAGTGTGGGCGGTATTTTGGAAACCGTTGTAACAGGATTACCCGTAGGACTTGGCGAACCGTGGTTTGATAGTGTGGAAAGCGTATTATCTCACGCCCTGTTTTCTATACCCGCTGTAAAGGGTGTGGAATTTGGTGCAGGTTTTAGTATTTCTGATATGAATGGCAGTGCTGCTAATGACTGTTTTTATATGGACGGAGATACTGTTAAGACTAAAACTAATAATAACGGCGGTATAAACGGCGGTATTACAAACGGTATACCTGTGATTTTCAGATGCGCCGTAAAGCCTACACCTACAATATCGGTAGAACAACAAACAGTTGATTTTAAGAAAATGGAAAATACAGTGTTATCTTCAGGTGGAAGACACGACCCCTGTATTGTTCACAGAGCAAGGGTTGTGGTTGATAGTATAACAGCGTTGGTAATTTGCGATTTGGTGGGTAAATAATGCAATACGGTTTAATTGGTGAAAAATTAGGACACAGCTTTTCAAAAATTGTTCACTCAAAACTTGCAGATTACGATTATGAACTAAAGGAAATAGCAAGACAAGACCTTGATGAATTTATGAATCTTAAGGATTTTAAGGCTATTAATGTTACTATTCCTTATAAAGAGTCTGTAATAAAATATCTCGATTTTGTTGATGAATTGGCTCAAAAAATCGGGGCTGTTAATACAGTGGTTAATAATAACGGAAAGCTTTATGGATATAATACCGATTTTTTGGGGCTTAAAGCGTTAATAGAAAAAACAGGTATTGAGATTAAGGGCAAAAAGGTTTTAATTTTGGGTAGCGGCGGCACTTCTAAAACAGCTTTCGCTGTGGCAGAAAGTATGTCTGCAGCAGAAATTTTAAGGGTTTCGCGCACCGAAAGCGAAGGCCTTATCACTTATGAACAAGCAGTAACTGAGTATAATGATGCCGAGATAATTATAAATACCACGCCTGTGGGAATGTACGACAAAATCGGAGTTTTGCCGATAGATATTGGTGCTTTCGAAAGACTCGAGGGTGTAATAGATGCAGTTTATAATCCTTTAAACTCAGCGTTAGTTTGTGAAGCTCGTCAAAGAGGTCTTCGGGCATGCGGCGGACTTTATATGCTTGTGGCTCAAGCGGCATTTGCTGTAGAAAAGTTTTTAAATCTTCAAATACCAAAATCGGATATACAAAAGGTTTATGCCGATATTTTAAACGAGAAGAAAAATATTGTGCTGATAGGAATGCCATCAAGTGGTAAAAGTACGGTTGGAAAATTGTTGGCAAACAGTCTTAATAAGCAGTTTATTGATACTGATAGTGAAATAGTAAAACTAACAAGAATGGAAATACCCGAAATTTTTAAAGAATACGGCGAAGCACATTTCAGAGAATTAGAGTCGTTGGTTATTGCCAATGTATCTTTAAAGCAAAATGCTGTTATTGCAACAGGCGGCGGAGCGGTGCTTAACCTAAGAAATATAGAACTATTAAAAGAAAACGGATTTTTGGTGTTTTTAGATAGAAGTGTTGAAAATCTTATAACCACCGATGACAGACCGCTTTCAAGCACAATAGAGGCTCTCACGGAAAGATATAACAAAAGATATGATATTTACTGCTCGTCGGCAGACTTAATTATTGATGCTAATGGTAGCATTGAAGAAAATGTAAACAAGGTAAAAGAAGGCTTTATTAATGAAAATCTTAGTAATTAACGGACCA
>JAFYNC010000062.1 GCA_017549905.1 Clostridia bacterium
ATAAAGCTTGGTTTCACCCTTGCAAAAATCAAGTACACTTGTAGCTATCTGCTTTATAAAATAGCGGTCGTGAGATACAAATATAACTGTGCCCTTATAATTCCTCAGCATTTCTTCAAGAGATTCTTTGCCTATTATATCCATATGGTTTGTAGGCTCATCAAGAATTAAAAAGTTGGGCTTTTTCTTAAATATTTTGCAAAGAGCAAGTCTTACCCGCTCGCCGCCCGAGAGAACATTAACTGTTTTAAAAACATCTTCACCACTAAACAAAAAAGCGCCCAAAGCACTTCTTGCCTCAAACTCTGTTGAATGCGGAAAAGCCTTTAAAAAATCCTCTAAAACAGTATCATCTGACTGATACTGTGCCATTTGCTGATCAAAATAACCTATTGTTGCACGTGTAGCAAATTTATATTCACCAGATAATGCCTTTACCTGTCCCATAAGGGTTTTAATAAAGGTGGACTTTCCAAGCCCGTTGCCACCTATAATTCCGATTTTTTCACCCTGCTTAACCTCTAAATCAACGGTCGATAAAACATTATCATACCCTACCGCTAACTGCTTTACGCTTAGCATATCCTTAACGCCTAAATCGTAAGGCTCAAAGTCAGCATTAAAGGTCTTACTGTCATAATTTTCGGGTGACTGCAATATCTCTGTACGCTCTATTTGCTTAAGTTTAGACTGTGCCATTGAGGCTTTTGTTGCCTTATATCTAAATCTATCAACTAAATCTTCAAGTCTTTTAAGTTCCTTTTGCTGAGCTATGTAATCTTTTTTCTGTTGCTCGCGCAGGAGTTTTTTGCCCTCAACAAATGCAGAATAATTACCGTTATATTTATAGGTTTTACCCCACTCTATTTCATAAACAGTAGTGGCTACATTATCAAGGAACATTCTATCATGTGATACAACCACAAAAGCCTTTTTATATTCTTTCAAATATTCTTCAAGCCAGAGTGTTGCTTCAATATCAAGATGGTTTGTCGGCTCATCTAAAAGCAATATATCCGGTTTTGAAAGCAAAAGCTTTAAAAACGCAATTTTTGTTCGCTGTCCGCCAGAAAATTCACACAACGGACGATTTTTTTCCTGCTCGCTAAATCCGAAATGCTTAATAGCCGCCTCATATTCTCTTTCAAAATAAAAACCGCCGAGATTTGTAAATGTATCAAGCAAATTGGTGTAATTTTTAATATTTTCCTCTGTATGATAAAGTTCCATTTCCTTTTGGGCTTTTTCCATTTGAGCCTTAATTTCAAGGATTTCAGAATACGCGCTTCTTATTTCTTCTAAAAGAGAAACACTGTCATCCGCAAAGGTAATCTGTGACAAAATACCAATTTTAGCGTTGCCTGATACTGTGAAAAAACTATCCGTATCACTATCAAGCTTTGATATGCTATACTCACCCGCGATTAGCTTTAAAAGGGTGGTTTTACCGCAACCGTTTCTTCCAACAACGGCAATACGGCTATTATCATTTACCTCAAAATTTATGTTTCTTAGTATCGGTTCGCCCAATAATTCAACAACACCGTTTTGAATTTTAAGTTGCAATTTAAACCCTCCCTTTAAAAATGTTTGGGCGACTTTAAGTCGCCCTAAAATTATGATATTTCTGCATTTTCACGGATAAATTCTACTGCTTTTTCTTTAACTATCATTTCTTCGAAATAGTATTCACCGTAATATTCCTTAAGGTCATCAGCTGTAACATTTGGATCATTATAGCTCTCAACTATTTTATTAATTCTATTAGTTACTTCCTTACCTGTTACAGTTATTCCCTCTTTATCTATAAGAGCATATAAAGGCATATTGGATTCCATTTTAGGAATTATCTGTTCGGAAATAAGGTTTTTAATAAACGCTTCCTTGGTTTGTCCCAAACTTAAAAGATACGATTCCAAGTTAATTCCATACTGTAACTTAATATTATTTTCCAATGGCGTAACAGATTCTTTAATTAAAAATTCCTTATCCTTTTCTGAATATTTTTTAATTTGGCAATTTTTAAGAAAGTTTGACAAAAGATAGTTGTTAACAGCGTTATGCTTCATACTCTTTTCGAATTCTTCAAGACTTTTATATCCCAACTTTGAATAAAATTCTTCGGGTTTTAATGCTTTATTTGCACTGTTTATCTTAACTGTAAAAACAACCTTTTGACCTGCAAGTTCTTCCGAATGATAATTTTCGGGGAAGGTAAGGTCGAGATCTACAGTATCGCCTATTTTCTTGCCTATAAGACCGCTTTCAAAACCATCAATAAAACTATTTGAACCAATTATTAAATCATGATCTGTTGCAGTTCCACCTTCAAAAGCTACCCCGTTTTTCTTGCCTTCATAATCAATATTTGCAATATCGCCGTTTTCTATAATTCCCTCGGTAACAGGCAATTCAGCCTGAAAATTATTTTCTAATACCTGTTTATTAACTAACGTATTGTAAATTTCTTTAAAAGATTCTGAACTTGTATCAACCTTAATACCTTTATACTCTCCAAGGGTAACGTTTTCTAAAAGGTCAAAATCAGAATAAAGTATTCTATTTTTCTTTGAACAACCCACAAGCAAAGTTAAAACAACTAAAACTGCAAGACCTAAACTTAAAATTCTTTTCATATTTCTACTCCTTTATTGTTTCAAGTTCTCCTTTTGAGGAAGCCTTTAAATATGCATTTATAAATCCGTCTAAATCGCCATCCATAACGGCGTTTATATTGCCCGACTCAAAACCTGTTCTATGGTCTTTTGCCATTGTATAAGGCATAAACACATAAGAACGTATCTGAGAGCCCCAAGCAATTTCTTTTTGAACACCCTTTATGTCTTCAATCTTTTCAAGATGCTCGCGCTCTTTTATTTCCAAAAGTTTAGACTTCAACATTCGCATTGCCTGTTCTCTGTTTTGGAATTGACTTCTCTCATTCTGACAGGCAACCACTATTCCTGTTGGAATGTGGGTTAAACGAACTGCAGATGAGGTTTTATTAATATGCTGACCGCCGGCGCCTGAAGAACGGAAAACATCCATTTTTACATCTTCTTCTCTTACCTCTATATCGTTATCGTCTGTGATTTCAGGCATAACCTCAAGAGAGGCAAAGGACGTATGCCGTCTGCCCGAGGAATCAAAAGGTGATACGCGCACAAGTCTGTGAACTCCTGACTCACTCTTTAAATATCCATAAGCATTCTCGCCCTCGATAAGCAATGTTGCACTTTTAAGTCCTGCTGTATCACCGTCAAGGAAATCAAGCATCTGAACCTTAAAACCGTGACGCTCGGTCCAACGAGTATACATTCTAACAATCATTGAAACCCAGTCCATAGCCTCTGTTCCGCCTGTACCTGCGTGGAATGTGAGAATTGCATTATTTTTATCATACTCACCCGTAAGCAAAGTGCCAAGTCTTAAAGATGCCAAATTCGATTCAAGTTCATTTATAGAATTCCCGATTTCTTCTATCAGGGATAAATCGCCCTCTTCATTGCCCATTTCGATAAGCACCTGCAAATCTTCAAAAGAAGTGCACATTCTGTCATAGGTTTCAACGGTATTTTTAAGCTTACCTGTTCTTTGAAGAATTTTTTGAGATTCTTCCATATTATCCCAAAAGTTTGGCATTGAAGCCTTAGTTTCAAGTTCTTCAATCTCACGTGTTAATCTATCATAACCCAAGGCATCTTTTAAATCTTTAAGCTCAGATTCATTTGAAAGCAGCCTTAAATTAAGTTGTTCAAATTCAAGCATTATTATTTCCTTTCTAATGCAAATGCGCACCAATTATCTTTATAATGCTCCTCTGCTACAGTAAAACCATTTTCCTTTATAGCCAAAAGAACATCTTCTTTTCTAATATCAATAATACCCGAAACTATAAGGGTTGCATTATCGGTCATAAAATCACTTACATCAGGCAAAAGTCTTATAATAACATCTGCAACGATATTAGCGCAAATAAGGTCGTATTTACCGCTTATTTTATCAGCAAGGTCGCCTACAATAAACTCTGCCTTATCGCTAATGCCATTGATTTCAGCATTTTCTTTAGCAGTTTTAACCGATTGCGCATCTATATCAACACCAATTGCATTTTCTGCGCCCAATAAAACTGATGCCAAAGCCAAAATACCGCTTCCGCAACCTATATCAAGCATTTTAGTTGTACTATCCACCTTGTTTTGAAGCATTTCAAGGCAAAGTGAGGTAGTAGCGTGAGTGCCTGTACCAAATGCAGCACCGGGGTCGATGCTCAAAACTGTTCTGTTATCGGGGTTTTTATAATCTTCCCAACTTGGAACTACCGCTAACTTTTCACCTATTTCAATAGTGTGGAAATATTTTTTCCAATTTTCATTCCAGTCACTATCATCAATGCCAACAGCCTCTGTTTTAAAAGGTATCCCCTCTGCGCTTAGCCTTTCCTTTAAAAATTCAAGGCTTTCTGCCGCATTATCACACTCTGAAATATAAATATGAATAATAGAATTATTTCTATCGCGTTTTATTAGTTCTTCATCAATAAGGTCAATATGAGCAATTTCCAAAGCGGCTGTTTCAAGGTCGGAATAATCTTCAATATAAATGCCGTAAGGCACAGTCATATTAGCTATTGCCGATGCCGCATCTGTAAACTCTAACGGAACACTTACTGTAATTTCTGTCCAGTTCATAGTTTTTCCTTTCAAAAAGTATTAATTATAATATATAGATTTTAAACGAAAAGTTCAAGTATTTCCTCTTTTTTATTTGCTACCGTTCCTTGCACTAAAGTACCTCTTCCGCCGCCTTTAACACAAAGTTTTTCTTTGAATCTGTTAAAGAATTCTTTGAGTTCGGTTTCTTCACCGCAAATTGCAAAGGAATAACCGTTATCACAAGGACTCAAAACCGCTCTTACACCGCCGCATTTTTTATAAATCGAATCGGATAACATCTGCAAATCTTTAATTTCTAAATCTTCTTCAAACATAGCAGTAATATCTTTTTGCAGTTTTATATTTTCGAGCTTTTCCAAAAGCATTTGCCTTTTAATTGCTGTAAATTTATATTTTAAATTTGATATTTGCTCCAAAAGCCTGTCCACCGCCAACGCGGTTTCATACCTTTTAACACATAGCTTATTCGAAATATTATGTAAATTTTCGAAGCTTTGGTTAAAATCCTCTAAAGCGCGCATTCCGCACTTCATCTCAATTCTGACACCGCCACGCAATTTTTCGAATCCAAGTAGCTTTATAAGTCCTATCTCACCCGATTTTTTAACATGGGGCGCGCAGCAAGCACACATATCGGTATTTTCGATTTCAACAATACGAATAGCACCTAAAAGTTCTTTTTTGCTTCTGTATTCTAAATTCTCAAGGGTTTTATCATCGGGATAATAGGTATAAAAATTAACATTACTGAAAACTGCCTCATTAGCGCACTTTTCTATTCTCAAAATTTCTTCTCTTTTGAGGGGTTTATCAAAATCAAGGGTTACAATGTCTTCGCTTAAATGAAATCCTACATTTTCACAACCATAAAGCCTATGCGCCACGCCCGATACTATATGCTCACCTGAATGTTGCTGCATAAAATCAAAACGACGTTCAAAATCAATCGTTCCGTCAACTGTCTCTCCAACCGTTAATGGTGCATCGGTAATATGGATGATAACATCATCTTCTATTTTCACATCTAAAACATTAACACCCGAAATTATACCCCTATCACTTTTTTGTCCCCCCGCCTCAGGAAAAAAGGCAGTTTTATCAAGAACTACTGCATAATTTTCAAGATATTTTTCACAGCTTATCACCTTGGCTGTGAAATTTTTAATATAAGAATCCACATCATATAATTTTTCTGTCAACCTAATTTCTCCTGTACAATATGAGCCGCCTTATAAATATCTCCACCGCCCATAGTAATAACTATATCGCCTGTCTTTGTAGTTTCAATTATTTTATCTGCAATGTTCTCAAAACCATCTACTATAACCGCATCATTAAGCTTTTCTCTGATATCCTCAGACTTAATACCATAAGTATTAACTTCGCGTGAGCCCATAATAGAGGTTAAGATAACCTTATCTGCAACACTTAGCGCCTCTATAAATTCATCCTTTAAAAGAGCGGTACGCGAGAAAGTAAAGGGTTGGAAAACTGCTATTACGCGGTTGTAATTAAGTTCTTTTGCGGCTTTAAGTGTAGCCTTTATTTCTGTCGGATGATGCGCGTAATCATCAGCTAAGGTAAAGCCGTTATATTCACCTAAAAATTCAAAACGTCTGCCGGCGCCTGTAAACTGCTCAATAGCTTCCTTTATACCCTCGGCAGATACACCTTGTTCATAACACACTGCAAAAG
>JAFYNC010000063.1 GCA_017549905.1 Clostridia bacterium
CTCACGAAAACAGCGACCATTTACAGATTTGCCAAATGGATATTGGCAAAGAAGAATTAGTACAGATAGTTACAGGAGCGCAGAATATTAAGGTTGGCGACCTTGTACCCGCCGCTCTTAATGATAGTTATCTTCCCTGCGGAGCTCACATTGTAAGCGGTAAACTTCGCGGTGTTGAGTCTAACGGTATGCTCTGCTCGGGCGAAGAACTTTGCCTTACAGAAGCAGATTATGAGGGCGCATCTGTTAACGGAATTTTAATCCTTAAGAACGACTGTAAAGTCGGCACTGATATGCGCGAGGTTTTAGGTCTTGACGATTATATTATCGACTTTAAAATCACCGCTAACCGCCCTGACTGTAACTGCTTTATCGGTGTTGCAAAGGAAATCAGCGTTGTTTTGGGAACTAAACTTACATTACCAAACCCTCAGTATAAAACTGTTGGTGATGATATTAACAATTACATTAGCATTGATGTTAAAAATTACGAGCTTTGCCCACGCTACATTGGCAGACTTGTGAAGAACTTAAGAATAAAGGAATCACCTGTTTGGATGCAAAAAGCCCTTATAGCATCAGGTATGCGCCCTATTAATAACATTGTTGACATCACAAACTTTGTTATGCTTGAAACAGGTCAGCCTATGCACGCATTTAATTACAACGATTTAGCAAATAAGCAGATAATTGTAAGAAATGCAAACTGCGGTGAAACTATTACCACACTTGACGGCAAAGATCACAACCTTACAGAAGATATGCTTGTAATCGCAGACGGTGAAAAGCCATCTTGCCTTGCAGGTATTATGGGCGGTAAGGAAAGTGAAATTGAAGACGATACAAAGGATTTATTCTTAGAGTCTGCTAAATTTAAGCGTGATAATATCCGCCACACAGGAAGAGCTTTAGGTATCAGAACCGAGGCTAGCGGCAGATTTGAACGCGGTGTTGATATTATTAATGTTGAATATGCGGCAGAACGTGCCTTACAGCTTATTTATGAGCTTGATGCAGGTGATATTATTGACGGTGTTATTGACTGCAACCAAGGCTTACCCGAAGATAAGATTATAACCGTTACAACCGATAAAATTATGGAACTTATCGGTGTTTCTGTACCTGATGAAAGAATTGTTGAAATTCTTAATTCTTTAGGACTTGACACTACTATCAACGGTAAAGAAATCACCTGTAAAGTTCCTTCAATTCGCGATGATATTGAAGGCAGAGCAGATTTAGCCGAAGAGGTTATGCGAATTTACGGTTACGACCATATTGTAGGCACTGCTATGCGCGGCACAGTTGTTAGAGGAAAATTATTGCCCGAGCGCATTAAAACCAATAAAATCAAGAAACTTTTAATCGGTGCTAATGCTTATGAAATTGCAACATATTCATTTATTGCTTCAAAGGCTATTGACACCTTGCTTTTAAATGAAGATGATGAGCGCCGTAATCAAGTTAAAATTATTAATCCTTTGGGTGACGAATACTCAACTATGCGCACACAGCTCACCACAAGTATGCTCACAGTTCTTGCTACAAATATCAACAAGAAAATCACTGAGGGACGTTTCTTTGAAATCAGCAAACGCTTTATTCCAAAGCAGTTGCCTTTAACCGAACAACCCGAAGAATTGCCCACAATGAGCATTGGTATTTACGGCAAGGATGAAGATTTCTTCACACTTAAAGGTATGATTGAGGCTATTTGTAAACTTATGGGCGCTCATACACAGTATGAAAGAAGCTCCGAGCCTTATTTGCATCCGGGTCGTCAAGCACTTGTTAAAGCAAACAACAAGGAATTCTGCGTATTCGGTGAGGTTCACCCAACAGTAGCATCAAGTTATGGCATTGAAGAAAGAGTTTATGTTGCTGAAATCAAGCTTGATGTTTTACTTGGCATTGAAAAGCGCAAAACCACCTACAAGCCACTACCTAAATTCCCCGCTGTTGAGCGTGACTTTGCAATGCTTGTTGACAGTGATTTACCTGTTGGCAATATTGAAAAGGCTATCTCACAGGGAGCCGGCAGACTGCTTGAGAAAATCGAGTTGTTTGACGTTTATCAAGGCGCTCAGATTCCTGAGGGTAAAAAGAGTGTAGCATACAGTGTATATCTTCGTTCACAGGAAAGCACCCTTACCGACAAGGAAATCGACGAGGTTAACACAAAGATTATTAAAAAATTAGAATCTATCGGTGCTACTCTCAGAAAATAATACTTGAACTTTTTAAGGTTTTTGTATACAATATAGTTAAAGAGGTGTTAATTATGAATGACAGAACAATGACCTTTTCTATTGGCGACCAAACCGAGCAGGAAATACGTAATATTTTAGTTACAGTCTACGATTCCTTAAAAGAAAAAGGCTATAACCCTATAAATCAGATTGTAGGTTACATTTTATCTGAGGACCCAACATACATTACAACTCATAATAATGCCCGTAACCTTATAAGAAGAATAGACCGTGATACATTGCTGCAGTCATTGGTAAAATATTATTTAACAGCATAAAATTAAAATACTAAGGCGCGATTAGAAATTTCTAATCGCGCTTTTTTCTTTATCTCGTATATAATATTTCGAATATTTTTGTCTATACTATTTTGGGGTGAAGTTGATGGTTTTGCTGTTTGCAGACAGAAAAAGCCGTGAGGAAAATGAAATTGCCGAAATTTTGAAACATTATAACACCAAACACATATCAGATAAGGAAATTTGTTGGGGTAGCGCTTTTTCGGTTATTACTTTACACAAATCTGTAGAAATTAAAGCAAAAAAAGGAATTGCTGTTTTTTGCAATGATACCGAGCGTTTTAAAAATCAAATATTACCGCAAGGCTTTATTGGTATTTGTGAGGACAACAACAAAAGTGCACTTAACATATTGAAAATTAATAATATACCTGTTATAAGTTGCGGCATGAATTCCAAAAACACTATCACCCTTTCGAGTATCAATTCCAACACATTAGTTACAGGGCTGCAAAGAACTGTTTTTGATTTAAATTATAACGAAATACTTCCCACCGAATTAAAAATCAAACTAAAAGAAAATTATAAACCCTTTTCGGTTATGGTAAGTGTTGGAATACTTTTACTTAACGGGATTATACCCGATGAATTTTAAGAGGTGATATTTTTTGAGCAAAAAAATGAAAATTGGGCTGATTATAATAATTTTTGTTTTAATCATTGCTATAATAAGCCTTATTTGCGCACTTTTTTCAATTTTAAACAAACCCGAACCGCGTGAGGTTACGCGTTGGGTTTTACATTCGTATGGCAATAATATAGCATTATATAAAGGCGATGATATTATCGAAGTTTTTGGAGCTGTAGCTCTCGATACTTTGCCTCACGAAGACCGACAGCGCTTGGATAACGGAATAGTCTTTAATACCCGCGAGGAAGCGCTCTCTGCTATTGAGGATTACGACGGTTAATAATTGACAAAAACCTAAAATTAATGTATAATATGGTAAATAAAATTTAAGGATGTTAATGTTATGAAATCTGTTAGAGATATTTTTAAAACAGGAATAGGTCCTTCAAGTTCTCACACCATGGGTCCTTCTTATGCCGCAAAATATTTTAAAGAAAAAAATCCTGATGCCACTTCTTTTGAAGTTACGTTATTTGGTTCTCTTTCTAAAACAGGTAAAGGCCATGGAACTGACAGAGCAATTAAAGAAACCCTTTATCCTATCGACACAAAAATAATATTTTCTAATGAAGATTTACCGCTTAAACATCCTAACACAATGATTTTAAAAGCATACAAAGACAATACCTTGCTTGACACTTTAAATGCCCTATCGGTTGGCGGTGGTGACGTTGAGCTTGAGGGTGTAAAAGCTACCGAATCACAAGAATTATATAATGAAAATAGCTTCACAGAAATTGCAAAGCTTTGCAAAGCAAGAAACATAAGACTTTCAGACTATGTTTTTGAACACGAGGATGAAAATTTCAAAGATTTTTTAAATGAAGTGTGGAGAACTATGTGCTCTGCAATTAGGGAAGGTCTTTCAAACACAGGAATTTTACCCGGTGGACTTTCTGTTGAACGCAAGGCTCAGCATTTATTTAATCAAAGACATATTGACGAAAGTCCCCAAACTAGAGAAAACAGAATTGTTTGTTCTTATGCGTTTGCCGTTAGCGAACAAAATGCCGACTGCGGCACAATAGTTACCGCCCCTACTTGTGGCTCTTGCGGTGTAGTGCCGAGTGTGCTTAAATATTACCAAGAGAAAAACGGTTATTCTGATGATGATATTTTAAGAGCGCTTGCAGTAGCGGGACTTATTGGCAATATTGTTAGAACAAATGCATCTATAAGCGGTGCCGAATGTGGTTGTCAGGCCGAAGTCGGAACTGCCTGTTCAATGGCAGCGGCAGCACTGGCAGAGCTTACCGAAATGGGTATAGACCAAATTGAGTATGCCGCAGAAATTTCTCTTGAGCATCATTTGGGACTTACTTGTGACCCTGTTTGCGGTCTTGTACAAATCCCTTGCATTGAAAGAAACGCTGTGGCAGCTATGCGCGCTATTAATTCATTAAGCCTTGCTAATTTTTTAAGCGGCAGCAGAAAAATTTCCCTTGATTTGGTTGTTAAAACAATGTATCAGACAGGTAAAGATATTTCACATTTATACAGAGAAACATCTGAAGGTGGTCTTGCAAAGCTATATAAACAATAAAGAATTTTAATTATGATTAAATTTTATATATTTCTGGATAAAAAAAGAGTTATCCCACTTTTTTGTGGAATAACTCTTTTTTTAAATGCTAAATAATAATTCACCATAACTTGGATATGGCCATTGCTCCTCAGGTACAACGCTTTCTGCGCTATCGGAATATTTTCTTATATCTGCCATTAAATGCAAAACTGTATCATGGTAAATTTTAGCTTTATCAAGTACTGTAGCAGTACATTCGGCAGTAGCAACAGCCATTTTAAGTTGATTTGTAAGTGAATAAATTTCACTGTTTGCGGCTGAAAGTCTTGCTATAAGTTCTCTTTCAACTGTAGAGTTAATACCGCCAACGCTGTTTTTATTTAAAACTGTTTTGCATAGCTTGTCTGTATAAGCAGTAATTGCAGGTATTACTTCCCTATTCATCATTTCAATAAGTGTCAATGCCTCAATATGCAAAATCTTTGAGTAATTTTCGAGTATGATTTCAACTCTCGAATTAATTTCAGTGCGGTTAAGCACACCGTGTTTCTCAAACATAGCAATATTTTTTTCGCTTTTAAGTAGCGGTATTGCATCAACTGTGCTTCTGAGGTTTAAAAGTCCGCGTCTTTCGGCTTCTTTTTCCCATTCCTCAGAATATCCGTCACCATTGAAAATAATTCTGCCGTTTTTCTCTACAACCTCTTTAATAATTGCATTAACCTCGGCTTTAAAATCATTCGCCTTTTCAAGCCTTGTTGCAAACTCATCGAACACCTCTGCTACCATTGTGTTAATCATAACATTAGTATCAGAAATAGAAGAAGCAGAGCCTAACATTCTAAATTCAAACTTATTACCAGTAAAAGCAAATGGCGATGTTCTGTTGCGGTCGGTATTATCCTTGCGGAAAGCTGGTATAACTTCCGAGCCCATATTCATCTTAATACGCTCTGTATTATCGTGATGAACACCGTTTGCAATGGAATTTAAAATATCAGTAAGCTCATCGCCAAGGAAAATAGAGATAATAGCGGGCGGCGCTTCATTAGCGCCTAAGCGATGGTCGTTACCTGCGGTTGCAACCGAAATTCTAAGTAATTCCTGATGCTCATCAACCGCTTTAATTACAGCAGCTAATGTAAGTAAAAACAGGGTATTTTCCTCAGGCACCTTGCCAGGCTTTAAAAAGTTAATTCCTGTATCGGTAGAAAGCGACCAGTTATTATGCTTACCGCTACCGTTAACACCGTCAAAAGGCTTTTCATGAAGCAGACAAACAAGTCCGTGCTGAAGGGCAGTTTTCTTCATCATTTCCATTGTAAGTTGATTATGATCTGCCGCAATATTAGTGGTTGTGAATATAGGCGCTAACTCGTGTTGTGCGGGTGCGGCTTCGTTATGCTCTGTTTTCGCAAGTACACCCAACTTCCAGAGTTCGCGGTCCAACTCTCGCATAAACTCTGCAACGCGGTGCTTTAACACACCAAAATAATGGTCGTCCATCTCCTGACCTTTTGGTGCCATAGCACCGATAAGCGTTCTTCCGCAATACATAAGGTCGGGACGTTTATCATAAACCTTTTTATCAACCAAGAAATATTCTTGTTCGGGACCTACCGTTGTGTTAACACGCTTAACATCAGTATGACCGAAAAGCTTTACAATTCTAAGTGCCTGTTTATTTATTGCATCCATACTGCGAAGTAATGGTGTCTTTTGGTCAAGCGCTTCACCGGAATACGAGCAAAACGCTGTAGGAATACAAAGTGTTTCATCCTTAATAAACGCATAAGAACTCGGGTCCCAGGCGGTATAACCACGCGCTTCGAATGTAGCCCTTAGTCCGCCCGATGGAAAAGATGATGCATCAGGCTCACCCTTAATTAGCTCCTTTCCCGAGAACTCCATAATAATATGTCCGTCATCAGTGGGGCTTATGAAGCTATCATGCTTTTCTGCAGTAATTCCCGTAAGAGGTTGGAACCAATGTGTATAATGAGTAGCTCCCTTTTCGATAGCCCAATCCTTCATAGCAGTTGCCACAGTATCAGCTATGCTGCTATCGATAGTATTACCCTCTTTAATTGTACTTTTTAAAATGTTATATACATCTTCGGGTAAACGTTCCTTCATAACTGAATCGTTAAAAACATTTATACCGAAAAGTTCGCTCACATTATTCACGTTTTTTCCTCCAAACATATACTTTTTTCAGTATACATTTTTATATCAACTTTGTCAATTAAAACCCGATATTAATTAATAAAAAACGTGTTTTTGCAAAGCTTTCCTATATAATTTTCCCAGTCATAACAATCAGGCACAGTAAGATTTGTTTCACTAAGTTCAATAACTGCCAAAAAATCTTTCTTGTGAAACCCGTTTTTTGCTACCGACTCAATTATGCTTTTAATTATCTGTTTTTCTATCATATCATCTGTGTTTTTTTCTAAAATCTCTTTAATTTGTGCGCCTGTATAATTAAGTGCTTCTCCGTTTATATTTAAATCTATACCGCCCAGTATATCAACAATTTCCGAGACTAAGCTAAGGTCAGCCTCAATTTCATAATCAATTTCATAACCGTAAATATTATTTTGACTAATATCTCCCTCAATAAAACAGACACGAAGACTTTGATTTTCAAAATCAAGATAAGCCAAGGTTTTATTATCTAAAACATTAAAAAGCAAACCTGTGTTTTGAGGAACATAATTATAATAAGGTACTTTTTCTACCTCATTTTTAACATTAGCTATATGACCTGATAGATAAAAATAACCTATACCAATAAAAAACATAAGTAAAAATAAAGTAAAAAACACTGTTTTAAAAAATATAATTATGCATTTTTTCAAAAAAATCACCGTTAATATTTTGCCCAAAAACATATTTTTTTATTTAACCGTAATAATATTTATTGTGAGGTGCAAAAAATGAGTTTTAAAAAAAACGTAATTGCTTTTTTTATAATCGGAATTTTAGGAGTAACAGGTCACTTTGTTTATGAATGGTCGGGAGAAAATTATGCTATAGGTTTATTTTTCCCTGTGAACGAAAGCACTTGGGAGCATTTAAAACTACTGTTCTTTCCCACTGTTATTTATTCGGCTTTTGAGTATTTTCTTTCAAACGAGAAACCGAGCAACTATCTGCAATCGGTTGTTTTTTCAACCATTTGCGGAATGCTTTGGATAATAATACTATTTTACACTATAAAGGGTGTTTTTGGAAAAAGCCCTGATTTTATTAATATTAGCATTTACTTTATAAGCATAATTATAATGCTTTGCAAAAAAACAAAACTTATAAAGCGAGAAAAATTCGAACTTCCTCTTTTTCACTGGTTAGCGCTAATAGCTGGTATTTTAGTTTCAACATCTTTTATTTTTTACAGCTATAATCCGCCGTCAATTAATCTGTTTATGCCGCCTGTTGCATAAAAAAATACGCCTTTTGGAAAATATCCAAAGGCGTATTTTAAATATTCAATTAAATACTTTTACTAACGCTTTCAAATTCATTTACAATTTCCTCAGAAGGCTTTGCAGTAACCATAGATACCACAACTATAACAATAGAGGAAACGATGAATGCGGGAAGCAATTCATATATTGCAAATGCGCCGCCAAGCTGACTTATAACAAATTTCCATAAGAATACCATTACACCGCCGCTTAGCATACCTGCTATAGCACCTGCGCGGTTTGTACGCTTCCAGAAAAGTGAGAACAGCATTATAGGACCAAATGTAGCACCGAAACCTGCCCATGCAAACTTAACAATAAGGAATACTGAGCTTGTGGGGTCAAGCGCTAAGAACACTGCAATTACAGAAATTACGATAACGCAGATACGCGCTAAAACTACTGAACCCTTAGCACTCATTTTAATCTTA
>JAFYNC010000064.1 GCA_017549905.1 Clostridia bacterium
CGTGCAGATGGTCTTATTATTTCTACACCAACGGGTTCTACAGGCTATTCAATGTCGGCAGGCGGTCCTATAATCGACCCGCTTACCGAAAGTTTTTGTGTGACACCTATTTGCTCTCACTCACTTTCAGCTAAACCGATTTTGCTTGGAGCTAATAACACAATCAGTCTTAAAGCTTTTTCAAAAAAACGTACTGATATTTTCCTTACAATAGACGGCAGAAAGGTAACTGCCATTAAGCCTCACACCGAGGTTATAATTAAGCGATCACCTAATTATGCTCAGTTAATCCGTCTTAATGAGCGTTCTTTTTATAAAACACTTTCTTACAAATTTAAAGATTCAAGGAGTATTTGATTTGAAAAGTAATAGACAAAAGAAAATTTTAGAACTAATTTCACAAAAAATATGTCTCACTCAAGATGATTTACTGTGCGGTCTAAAAGAAATGGGTTTTGATGTTACCCAATCTACAATTTCACGCGATATTAGGGAATTAAAGCTTGCAAAGGGTAGAGATGCAAACGGTAATTATCGCTATCTTCCTAATAAAAATGATAATTCAACTCTTAAAAACTATAACCACTATCACGAATTATTTGTTCGCGCGGTTAAAAGTGTTAAATATTCACTTAACAACGTTGTAATTAAGTGTGATGTTGGTATGGCTTCGAGCGCCTGTGTTGCGGTTGACGAGATGTTTGGCGATATGATGCTTGGCTCACTTGCGGGTGATGATACAATAATTATTGTAACCCAAGGCGCTGAGCAATCTAAACTTTTGTGTGATAGTCTTAATGATTTATTATAATCGGCGGTATGATTTATGTTAAAATATTTACATATTGAAAATATTGCGGTAATCGAAAAATCAGATATTGAATTTACCGAAGGTTTCAATGTTTTAACTGGTGAAACCGGTGCCGGTAAATCAATTATTATTGATGCTATTAATGCAGTTTTAGGTGAGAGAACCTCTAAAGACTTAATTCGTTCAGGATGTGATTACGGTGAAGTTTCGGCTCTATTTGGCGATTTTTCCGAACCCACATTGAAAAATCTTGCAAGTCTTGATATTTCACCCGATAGTGACGGCAATATTTTAATTACACGAAAATTAAGTCTTTCGGGAAAAGGTCTTATTAAAATAAACGGAAAACCTGCAACTGCCGGTGATTTACGTGAAATTTCATCTTTTCTTATTAACATTCACGGGCAACACGATAATCAGGCACTTTTAAATCCCGAGAAACATTGCGGTTTTATTGATTCGGTTGCTGATAACTCAAATATATTGGAAACCTATTATGATGAATTTAAAAGGCTTAACAATATAAGAAAAGAGTTGCAGTCACTCGAAATCGATGAAAACGAAAAGCAACGGAAAATAGAACTTCTTAAATACCAAATCAAAGAACTTGAAGATGCTGACATAAAAATTGGCGAGATAAATGATTTAAAGCAAAAATTATCGGTTGCCGAAAATTTTGAACAAACTCAAAAATCGCTTTCCACGGCAAATACTTATCTTTCAGGTGATGAAGAAACAGACGGTGCAATAACATTACTTAAAAAAGCCTTAAAACCTTTGTTAAATTTGAATTCCAAGGCTTTTGAAAGCAATATTTCTAAACTTAATGAAATCATATCTATTGCTGAGGATTTGGGCGCTGACATTGGTAATACGCTTTTCAACAATACTGAACTTTCACTTGATGTTAATCAAATTAATCATAGACTTGACTTATTGCAAAGACTTATGTTAAAATACGGCAATAGTGAAGAATTAATGCTTGAATTTTTAACAAAAGCTAAAACAGAGCTTGAAAATATTGAGTTCTCTGATAAAAAAGTGGCTCAGTTATCTACTGAGTTAGAAAATTCAAAGCTATGCCTTATTGAGAAAGCAAAAAAGCTAACTAATTCACGTATTAATGCATCTAAAGTATTTGAAAAAGACGTTTGTGAGGTTTTGAGTTATCTTAATATGCCTAATGTTAAATTTGTTGTCGACATTAAGCAGGGTAGGTACACTAAAAACGGATGTGACACGCTTGAATTTTTAATTAGCGCAAATGCTGGCGAAAATGTTAAACCGCTTTCAAAAATTGCTTCTGGCGGTGAATTATCAAGAACAATGCTTGCAATTAAAAGCGCTTTACTTGATAACGACAGTGTAAGCACAATGATTTTTGATGAAATTGATACAGGAATAAGTGGTTTTGCTGCCGAAAAAGTTGGCACACAGCTTAAAAAAGTATCTTCGCAAAAACAGGTGATTTGTGTCACTCACTTAGCTCAAATTGCTGTTAAAGCCAATAATCATTTACTTATTGAAAAATCTGTGACTGACGGCAGAACTTACACTAAGGTTTCCGCCTTACAAAACGATGACAGAATTAACGAAATTGCCCGAATTATGTCCGGCAGTGAAGTTACAAGTAATTTATACAATTCCGCAAAGGAATTATTAGATAGGAGTTAAAATAATGAAAATTTATGATGAATTAGTAGCACGCGGACTTATCGCTCAGGTTACTGATGAGGACGAAATACGTGAGCTTGTAAATAATGGCAAGGCTACATTTTATATCGGTTTTGACCCTACTGCTGACAGTTTGCATGTAGGTCACTTTATGGCGCTTTGCCTTATGAAGCGTCTTCAAATGGCTGGCAATAAGCCTATTGCACTTATTGGCGGTGGTACTGCACATATTGGCGACCCTTCGGGCAGAACTGATATGCGCTCTATGATGACTGCTGAGCAAATTCAACATAACTGTGACTGCTTTAAAAAGCAGATGAGCCGTTTTATTGAATTTGGTGAAGGCAAGGCTCAAATGGTTAACAATGCCGACTGGCTTTTAAAACTAAATTATATTGACGTTTTACGTGAGGTTGGCGCTCAGTTTTCTGTTAACAATATGCTAAGAGCTGAATGCTACAAACAAAGAATGGAGAAAGGCCTTTCATTCTTAGAGTTTAACTATATGATAATGCAAAGTTATGACTTCTATCATTTGTACAAAGAATATGGTTGCAATATGCAGTTTGGCGGCGACGACCAGTGGAGCAATATGCTCGGTGGTACAGAACTCATCCGCAAAAAGCTTGGCAAAGACGCTTTTGCCATGACAATCACATTGCTTCTTAACTCTGAAGGTAAAAAAATGGGCAAAACAGTTGGCGGCGCTGTTTGGTTAGACCCACAAAAAACCTCGCCTTATGAATTTTATCAATATTGGCGTAATGTTGACGATAAGGATGTTTTAAAATGCATCAGAATGTTAACATTTTTACCGCTTGAAGAAATTGATAAAATGGATGAATGGGAAGGCAGCCAATTAAATACTGCTAAAGAAATTTTAGCATTTGAGCTCACACAGTTAGTTCACGGCGAAGAAGAAGCAAAAAAAGCTCAGGATACCGCGCGTGCAGTGTTCTCGGGTAAGGGTTCAAATGAAAATATGCCTACTACAGAGCTTTGTTCAGACGACTTTACAGATGGCAAAATAGGCGTACTTGATATGATGATTAAAGCCGGACTTATTACTTCAAAGGGCGAGGGAAGACGCCTTGTTCAGCAAGGTGGCGTTAGTATTAACGACCTTAAAATTACTGACCC
>JAFYNC010000065.1 GCA_017549905.1 Clostridia bacterium
ATACATATCCTCATGGTAACCAATTCCGTTTGAAGGATGCAAGTTAAGGGATGTTTTGAGACCCTTTTTTTTCAAATCGGATAAAAACGCCTTATAGTCAGGGAATAACTTTTTATTCCAAGAATACCCTGTCCAACCGATCCAACAACGAGGGTCTTCCATAAGACATTCTTTAGGAGTTTCAACAGTGTGCCAATCCATGTCAATAACTGCCACTGAAAAAGGAATATTTTCATCTTTGAATTTATCCATTAAGTTGCAGTATTCTTCTTGGGTATAGCTATAAAATCTACTCCACCAGTTACCAAACGCATAATCAGGAAGCATTGGGGGCTCACCTGTCAAACGGTAAAAGTCTTTAATACAATCAAGATAATCGTGGCCATATCCAAAAAAGTAAACGTCAGTTACATTTGATTTTCTTTTTTCAAACCATCCGTTTTCTGACAAAAGATAACTTTTGCTGTCATCAACAGTAGTATATCCATTTCTTGAACAAACGCCATCTTCCAACTGGGTTGCGCCATTGATTTTATCCAATGTACAAGCAGTGCCTTTAAATTGTTCGCAAGTATCACCCCATTTCCATTGTCTGCCATATTTTTTCAAATCAATGGAAATTGTTTCTTCGCTAAAAACACAGTCAGGCACATACTTTAATCTCAAAAACTCAGTTTCGATTATTAGAAAATCATCCTCAAAAACTGAAAAATCAGTTTTAGGGAAATTACGGTTAAAAGCAAACTGAGACGCTTTATCGATAAACTCGCCCGACAAATCATATTCAATTCTTATAAGTCTATCAGTCAAAACGGTAAATCTGGCATTATTACAAACAACAATATTTTCATCAATTGCCTTACCGTTTGTTTGCCATTTAAAACGATTATATTCCATAAATTACTCCCAACCTAAAAACATATAATCAACTTTACTGCATAATAAAAAATCTATTGAATTTAACAGTTTTAGGAAATTCAAAACTGAAGGTATGATATTTTCCGCTCAACTTAAACTGACGAATTATTCTACCTGTGTCATTTCCACTTACAGACAAGGAAATAATATGATGTCCGCCTACTCGCATAGTAATAGGATACTGAGCGAGTGAATTGGCAACACATTCAGTTTCAAATACGAAAACGCATTTCTTATCAGAATCAAAGTCAAGTTCATAATTCTCACCCGATACTACATTTTCAACGACTGCTACTTTTTCAAGCTTAGACTCATCTACTACCGCAAATTCAGGCTTTTTGCAACCACCAAGAACAAATTTCTTAAAGGTTGGAGATTTGATAATATAGGTTAACAAGTTTTCCGCACAGTATTGAAGGTCACCTCTTGTAACGTAGCCCTCTTCAATACCGGTAAATAGATTATGTGGCTTTTCAAGAACAGAACCCCAAACCATATAAATATCATTATGGGCACGTACCATTGCTTTGAGATTTTCTTTAGTGCCCACCTTACCCTTACAGTTGCACAACGGCCACCAGTCAGTCATAACAAAGCCTTTATATCCCCATTCGTTTCTGAGCACTGTTGTTGTAAGGTCGTAGTTTGAAGCACTCCAGTAACCGTTTATTGGGTTATAGGAGGTCATAATAGCGGTAGCATTGCCCTCTTTAACTGCTATTTCGTAGCCCTTAAGATATATTTCTCTAAGAGCTCTTTCAGATACTACAGCGTTTACTGAGGTTCTTGCAAATTCCTGATTGTTACAGCTAAAATGTTTAATTGTTGTTGTACAACCCGATTTGGCAATACCGCGGCTTTGAGCTGCTGCAATTTTGCCTGAAAGTAGCGGGTCCTCTGAAAAATATTCAAAGTTTCTACCACACAAGGGATGACGATGTATATTCATACCGGGGCCTAAAAGAGCATCAATGTTGTATGCAAAAAGTTCAATTCCCTCTAATTCAAAAATCTGCTCTGCAAGTTCATCATCAAAGGAAGATGCAAATACATATCCGTTAGGGAGTGATGTACTCTTTAAATCGCCGCCTATTCTTATACCTGAAGGACCGTCCGTAACGCAACAAACGGGAATTCCCAAATCAAGCAAAGAATCGGTAACTCCACCAAAAGCACCGCCGGTACCAACCGTTACTTTAGGACTGTTCATACCCTCGCCGATAACGATTGAAGCTAAGTCATTATCGCTCATCTGAGCGATAAATTCCTTCATAGTATTTTTGCCTTCGGCAACATCAATAAGCTTAATTCCCCTATCGCCTGTAAATGCGATTTCTTCGGGTCTGCGTTCCTCAATTCTTTTGTCAAGGTCGAATTTTCTGAGAGGTGCTAATTCTTTTGTTAATATCCTGTTACCATTAGAATCCAAAGTTGCTGTAAAGCGTTTAAACTCTTTTTCGGGGGGCATAACCTGTTCTAACTTTTGTGTAACTACAGTTTCATCAAGAGTATATGTAAATACACATTCACTGCCTCTGATATCGGTGCCACAATAAATTTTGTAATCGCCTGCTTCTAAAACATAGCAAAATTCATTGCCTGTAATACCGCTATCATCGTATGAAGCCATTTGTTTAATATCAAAAGAAATTTCTAAAACTTGAGTTTCATCAGGTTTTAATTCTTTTGTCTTTTTATATGCGGCAAGTTGTTTTGCGGGAGTTCCTAACTTTCCGCAAGGCGCACCGTAATAAATCTGAACTACTTCACGAGAAGCAAAGTTTCCAACATTCTTAACAACTGCTGTAACAGTGATTTTGCCGTTTTCTTCCTTTGCAATATAGTCAGTTTCAAACTGAGTATATGTAAGACCAAAACCAAAAGGATAGCGAACCTTATCCTTTGCAAAGGTTTCAAAATACCTGTAACCTACATAAATATCTTCTTCATAAATACTTTCGTTTTTATCGCTAAAATTATCAAAATACGGATAATCGTCTGCTTTTTTAGTTTGTGTGTCAGGGAGCTTTCCGCAAGGGCTGATCTTGCCGCTTAACATATCAGCAAGAGCATTTGCACCTTCCTGACCGCCCTGCCATACATAAAGCAAAGCAGAAATATTAAATTTATCCATAAATGATAAGTCTATTATGTTACCTACATTGAGAACTACAACAGTTTCTCTAAAGTTCGCAGTAACCTTTTCTATCATCTCAAGTTCTTCGAGGGATAGACGATAACTGCCGTCGGTATTAGAATTATCTCTATCTTCACCGGCAGTTCTACCGATTATAATAACCGCAACATCATTACGTTCAGCCGCAGATTTTACAAGTTTATCACTTAAAGGCATTTCTTTTTGTGACCAAGGCTCGGTTGCCCAACCTTGACCATTGTCAAAGGGATTTTCTAATATCCAATTCGCATATACCTGTGCAAGTTCTTCATCTATGGTAAAAACGCCGTTTTCACGGAAGGACTCAATAATACATGGGGTTTTAACAACCCTTACAAGTCCACCCGAACCTGTACCACTTTTAATATAAGTTTCCTGAGTTCTGCCAAAAAGCGCTACTTTTTCACCTTGCGAAAAAGGTAAAACGCCATCATTTTTAAGCAACACACTACCCTCTGCCGCAAGTTTACGGCAAAGTGGTAAAAGTTCTTTTACAGGACCGGGTTCTACTTCCCAAAGTTTTTTACCTTGAATTTTTATGTTTTTATCAATTATCATAGTGCCACCGTCTTTTAAAATTAAACAACTTTATAAATTGCTACTTCGTATGGTTTGTAATTCGAGTTGGCATCTATTCTTGATTTTGAATTAGAAAGAATCAACTCTAAATTGCTATAAGGAATTTTAATATTGTTTTCTTCCTCAAAGTTACAGCAAATAAGTATCTTTTCACCCTCAAATTCACGTTCAACAAGCGAAAATGTATCTTCATTTGTAGATAATGCCTTAAAACTCCCCTGAATTATCGCATTACTATCTTTGCGCATTCTAAGAAGAGCCTTATAAAATTCAAATACCGACTTATCACTGTTACGGTCATTTGCGAGATTAATATTTTTATAATGACTGTTAAGAGGTATCCATGGCATAGTTTCCGAAAATCCACAAAATTCACTACCATCCCAAGCCACCGGACGACGCGCATTATCTCTACCACCGAAATTAATGCGTTTTATAGCCTCTTCTTCGCCAATTTCATCTTTGTTAAGTTTATAGAAATTTAATGATTCATAATCTCTGAAATCATCTATACTACTATAATTTGGAGAAATTGTTCCGAATTCTTGACCCTGATATATAAAAGGCATACCCCTTAGCGTATAAAGCATCGCTGCCACACAGGTAGCAATCTCATAACGATATTTTGAAACATCACCTGCACGTGAAATAAATGGTGCTTGGTCGTGATTATCGGTGAAAAGAGTATAAAGCAAATCATTTTCACAGGCGAAGGTTTGCCACTTATGCAAAATATCTCTAAGTGCAGTCAAACTTTGAGCTTTAGGTATGTATTTTCCTTCTCTACCAAAGCAAATATGAGCAAATTGGAACATCGTTGAAAGTTCGTTACGTTCTTCTTTAGTAAGATTCAAGAAAGATTTTTCATTCCAAACCCAACATTCACCTACAGTAAAAAGATGTTTGGTTTCAGGTCTGCCAAAAATGCCGTTTATATATTCGTGGATATGAGGACCCATAGACATAATTCCATTTTTGAAATCCTTTGAAATCTCGTGAATTACATCACATCTGAAACCATCAACGCCAAGATTACTCCAAAAATCGACGATATTATTAATTTCTTCTCTAACCTTTGTATTAGTCCAGTTAAGGTCGGGCATAGTTTTATCATAGTGGTGAAAATAATACTGTCCGCGTTCCTCACAATATTCCCACGAATCACCGTCGAAAATGTTTTTCCAGTCATTTTGTGGCTCATCAAACCAATAGTAATAATCGCTATAAGGATTATCCTTGCTTTTTTTAGATTCCTTAAACCACTTATGCTCTGCAGAGGTGTGGTTAGGCACCAAATCCATAATAACCTTAATTCCACGAGTATGCGCCTCATTAATAAGGTTTTTCATATCATCCATAGTACCGAAATCGTCCATAATATCAAAATAATCCGAGATATCGTAGCCGTTATCGACATTAGGACTC
This sequence comes from Clostridia bacterium, assembly GCA_017549905.1. Lineage (GTDB taxonomy): Bacteria > Bacillota > Clostridia > Oscillospirales > Acutalibacteraceae > UBA737. The sequence continues at coordinate 5,099 of JAFYNC010000065.1, forward strand.
TTGTAACAAGGACATATCCAAATGGCGTTTATTCCAAGCTCACATAAATAATCGAGTTTTTCAATAATACCGCAAAGGTCACCTATACCATCGCCGTTAGTATCCTTAAAACTACGGGGATATATTTGATATATCACCCAGTTTAAAAAACCTTTATATTTTTCGCTTAACATCTTATAACCTCTTTTTCCTGAATTTAAGATTATCCAAACCAACAATAAACTTATTAATTTGGATAATCCACCAAGGCGGCAGAAATTCCACCGCCTTAGTAAACTTATTTTTTTAATTTGCAAGGATAATTATTTCATAACATATCCTGCTTCATTCTTTTGCCATACTCTTACCCAGTCTACAAAAGCCTCATCGGAATCTGCAGTAGGTGTAACGTACTTTCCTGCGCTGAATGTAAGTCTTATTCTTGTTACCATATCAAATACTTCGTATTCAGGTAAACTTGAACAATCAAATGAATAGTATTTAACACCATCAAGGTAGAAATAGATGTAATCATCTGTCCATTCCATAGCAAAGTTATGGTATTTGCTACCCAAATCTTTAACTGTTATAGAAGGATTGGTTCCTTTATCACCCTGAAGATAATTTTTAGATTCAGCTTCACCTGTGCAATGGTTATGTAGGTTAGGTCTTATCACATTAGCAGTTTCGTACATTTCAAGAATATCAAACTCACCGTAATATGTACCGGATTTACCGTCTATAAAGTTAGCCTCTACACCGATAGTGCTTCCCCAGAAAGCATTCATAAAGCCTGCCTCATCAAATGATTTAATTCTTGCTTCAAAATATCCATATTTTGCCAACTTATTGTAAGCAGTATCAAGTGAAATACCTGTGATGTTATTTGTACCTTCAATTTTACTAACAGTGGCTTTTAATGCTCCGTTTTCAACTGTGACATTGCTGTTATCCCAAACAACCTCACCTCCGGCCGCAGTATTATAGTTCAAATCCAAGCCCTGCCAAACGCTACTTAAAGCATCGCTATTAAATTCGTCCGACCAAGTAAGTTTAAAGCCGTTTGTTAGTGAGAAGCTTCCATCATATTTACCTTCGTATGTACCTACAGCTAATGAACCGGTTAAAAGTTTGCTTACAAAATCAATAACACCTGCATTTACAGCAGAGTTTGTTCCACCTGTAATATAAGTTCTGTCTGCTTCTACAGTTATTATATAACTATTGTCAGCTTGTTCATCTGCATTTTGAGCATAATCCTCGTTAGTACGATTAGTATGACCTATTAAGATTTCATAACCATCTTTTGCAGTAGAATCATTAACCATTGTTAACGGTGCTTTACCTGTTGCTTTAACGATATTAGCAACCAGATACTCTGCAGCATCAACCTCTAAAACAGTTGCAGTTTCAGGATAAACAACCCTATACTCATTGATATCAATATCAGCAAGTGTAATAGTCTTATGGTTATCAGAAGATAAATAATTTATATTATTTTCAATATCTGTGACACCATTTGCACAATAAGTATCTAAGAAATAATCAAAAGCGAACTGTAAAGAATAATCATTAGTTGCATTGATATAAATTCGTCTGTCTACAGCCTTAATAGCAAAGTCGCCATAATAATCCTCTCTTGCATTCTTTATATTATTCAAAAGAGTTTTAGATTCGCTTAATTTTGTATTGCCAACCACAATATAATTCTGATTATTATTTAGACTTGAAAAATCATTAATTAATTTTACATCTGCACCTAAAACATCAGATAATTTATTTCTAAACTCGCAAATCAAATCATATGTTTCATCAACTGAGTTAGGATTTAAAAGACTATCCCAATTATATGGATAAACCACTTGAACATTAGCTTCATTTTGTTTTAAAGTATAGTTCTTAACAAGACTGATTTTATTAGGAACAAAAGATGCATCATAACGCTTAGCAATATCAAACGCTTTTGAAGCTAAGCCATCATTTACAATAATCTGTGTTGCACCCTCAGGTATTGCTAAGTGTGAATCTAATGTAAAATTCACGCTTTGGTCGGCTTTAACCTCGGTAGAACCTATGAAATAGTAATTGTCGATAGGTTTACCGTTTGCACCCCAATAAATTTCAACAAAGTTGTCTGTATCAGAGGTAAGGGTTATTGTACCCTCTGCCGAGCCAGCCACTTCATTAGCAAATGTATAGTTTGCATCAATACCAAGCTCTTGTGTATATTCAAAAGTTTTCAAAAGTTGTTTGCGGCTTGATATAATATCACTCGCTTTGATAGCACCGTCCTTATCTATATCCGCATTTATGAGATAATATCCACCTGCAACACAATTTATGGCAGATACTTCTTTTAACGCTATCAAATCTCTGACATCAATCTTATTGTCAAGATTCGCATCACCTTTAAGCACTGAAGGAGTATGGGTATCAATAGCCAAACTGGATAATACAACCTCTTGATTTACAGTTGTGTCATCATTTTTATAAACCGAAATTACTACCTTACCTGAAATAGGAGCCTTAAAGGTTGTCATATAGGTTTTCTCACCCGATGCTTCTGTAAAATCAAATAAGGTCACATTTTCTGCATTACCGTTTTCGCCGATAATCTTTGCAGCTACATAACTGTCTGCAATAGCATTATCAAGTTTAAGGCTAACCTTTGCATAATCATTTGCAGAAACGGAGAACCATTTACCATCTTTAATAGCCATCAAACCGGTATTATTGTTAGTAGCAGAAGAAATACTGTTTATTACACCGCTCTTATATTCTTTAACGCACTCAACCGATATGTTGTCAATATAAGGCCAGAGATTTGCATTAGTTTTTCCGTCAGATTCAATACTCAATGCCAAAGCATCATAATCTACACCCTCAGTATAAATGTAAGCCTCTGCTTTATCCCATGCATAACTGCTGTAATTAGGATCACCGGATTCTAAAACAACGGCAGTGCCTAAAATATCACCAAGATTACCATCTTTTATACCTCTGATATTAAAGAAAATATTACTTTGTGCAGAAGCCTTTACTCTGAATTCAAAAGAAATCTTATAAACAGAATTCATAGAAGGATTGAAGCTTGGAAGTTTATCGCTTGTAGCAAAGTCATCAGCATAAGGATTGTATATTTCTATATGGGTAATTTTTCCATCTCTTATATAGTTCTGACCGTATACATTATTAAACTGAACTACATTAGTTGTGTTAGGAGCAAGCTCTGTTGTTCTCCTACCCCACCATGTTATACATTCACCTTTGAATTTATCTTTTGATGAAATACCAGCTGCATCATAAGTGTTAGAAAACTTACTTGTATCCTTCCATTTTGCGTATACATCAGTAACGCCGTAAACAATGCCTGTTACAGGAGCTGTATATTCACTATCAAAATAAAGACCTTCAAATTTTGCGGTTTCGGTACTCTCAAAATTAATATCCGATAATAAGGAGATATTATTCATTGTGAAAATATCTCTTGATTTACCGTAAATTGAAACGGGGTGATGAACAGCAATTCTTGTTTCGCCAGCAGCATCTACCATTTCAACCTTTATATTATCGATATAAGGATAGATATTTGCATCTATATCATTTGTTGTTTCAATGCTTATAGCTAAAGCGTCATAATTCTTACCTGTAGTATTAACATATGCGCTAGCCTTGCCCCAACTATAACTATCTTTATCCGTACCGTAATATGTATTATCTTTAGTAATTGTTGCGGCAGTTGTAATAACTTCACCTACGGTATCGCCTTCTCTGCCACGAATATTAAAGTTAATTTCACCGTTTTGTGATCTTGCGGTTTTGAATTCGAAGGTTATCTTATAGTGTGAATTTGTTGCAGGTTTAAAGCTTGGAAGCTTTTCAGCAGTTGCAAAATCTTCAGCACGTGAATCATATATTTCAATATATGTGAAATTACCTTCTGCAATATTTGTTTGACCTGTAATAGGATAGAACTGAACTACATTAGTAGTATTAGGATTAGCTGCAGACTTTGTACCAAAATAGAAAATATTGTTTGTGATTAGCTTATCCTCTGTAATTTCAGCTTCCTCATAGGTATTTTCGGTTATTCTTAAATCATCCCATTTTGCATATACATCACTCACGCCATATGCTATACCTGTTGCAGGGATTTTATATTCAGCATCAAAATACAAACCCTTAAAGAAAAATCCTTCTTTAGTAAGTTCTATTTCCGATAATTCAGTGAGATTTGTTGCTTTATATTTGGTTGTTTCGCCTGTTGAATGATGAATATTAAATGTTGTTTCACCTTCAGCAGTCAACTCTTCAAGCACAATATTATCAAGATAAGGGAAAGCGTTACCATTACCATTTTTATCTATTTCTACAGAAATTGCTAATGCTAATAAATCTTCCTCAACTGATATAACTGTGGAAGCAGTTCCCCACGCATAAGCACCTGTGAATGTGGGATTGCCTGGCTCTATAGTAATTGCATTTGCAATAATTTCGCCAACACCGGCAGCTGTGACACCACGGACATTAAAAAGAATATTATTGCCCCATACCCGTGTCTTGAAGTCAAACGTCAACTTATATTTTTTGCTTGTTTCTGGCTTAAAGCTTTCGAAGTTTTTGTCATACGGATTATAAATCTCAACGTAAGAGAAATCATTATTATCTATGCTATCTTTACCTGCAATTGTGGAAAACTGTAATACACGGCTGGTATTAGGATTAGCTTCACTCTTAGTTCCCAAATGTGATATGCTGCCACCTTTAACCTTAGATATATCAAGTGTTGTTTCCTCATAATCATTTATAATTACGTTTGCATCATATTTATAAACAACAACATTATCAATAAAATTATTCTTATCAAATGAAGTAGTTGCTTCTGCTGTTATTGCCAGACCGTCATAAGACTCTGTAATAGGCACATTAACCACTACAGAGTGCCATTTAGCCGTATTATGATTTGTATCATTTGCCGGAATATTTACTGCTGTTGCAATAGGGTCTCCTAAAGTTCTTGTCCCTGATACAACAGTAACAGGTCTTATAGTATACATAATCGAAGACTTTCCTGTGCTGGCTTTTACTTTATAGTCAAATGTAATTCTATAATTAGAGTCTTTCTCCGGTGTAAAGCTTTGAATTTTGCCGTTTGAATCTTTTCCTTTACTGTAATCATAAATTTCATAATGAACTTTATTTTCATGGCTTGGAGCTCTAACTTTTGAGAATGCCAAAGTATTGTTTGTTCTTAAAGTACTGAAATCAGAGGTGTTATTATAAGGAGCCTCAGTAACTGTACCGTTACTATTCGGGAAAATTGTAATGTCACTTCCCCTGTTAATTGTATTGGTATTAACATCATCTTCTTCAAAGGTATTAGCCAAAATAAAATTTGAAGGAGCAGTTTCAAGTTTTACATCATCAATAGCAACATTAAAAACACCTGAACTGTCTGCAGCACCGTTCCACTCGACAGAAACTGCTAATGCTTCCAATTTATCTGCAGGTGTTGTGAAGTAAGCTATAGCTGTATCCCATTTATAATCATTATCTGTAGTTAACAGTAATGTCTTTTTAACAGTGACAGCTCTAGACAATACCTCTCCTACCGTACCGTCCTTAACTGCTCTAACGTTTATAAATATGCTGTTGCTGTTAAGGCTTCTCGTACGATAACGGAAGGTTAACTTATAGGTGGTGTTTGTTGTCGGTTTGTAATCAATGTATCCGCCGTCAACCTTTTGGGGATTGAAAATTTTATAATGACGGATAGCATTACCTGTTGTAGCAGAGCTACTTGTTACTTTGTTAAATCGAAGAGCATTTCCGTTTGAACCATCGGTTATCTCTTCCTTAAGCAAATTTGAATTTGGTAAAGGATTCCAATCCGCTTCATCAAATGTATTTTCAATTACATCATTGTTAGACGTTGAAGTCTGAGTTTCGGCAGAGGCAAAAATTCCTGCCGTGGGACAAAATACCATTGTTGCAAGAATTGCAAACGATAGTAAAAGAGAACAAATTCTTTTCATTTTTCGCACCTTTCTTTCCGATATTAATAACACATATCTTTTTTTATTTTGCCATTTGGTGAATTTATGTTGCTGAATAACACATCCTTTCTAAGTAAAACAATTTCGTTTTTGTTTAATCTATTTTTATAGTACATTTTAAAGGAAGATTGGGATTAGAACCAGCAAACAACTCAACAATACCATTTTCAAGTTCATAGCAGTTGTTAACAGACCAAACCTTTAATTCTTCATACCCTAAAATAAATTCTACAGTTTTTTGAGCACCCGGCTTCAAAAATACCTTTTTAAAGCCTTTAAGTTCTCTATATCTACGTCTAACGGAATTACCTTTTCCGTGAATATAAAGTTGAACAACCTCACTACCACCAATGTTTGAGTTGTTCTTTAAGGTTACATTAACCTTAAATGTATTATTTTCTATTTCTGCTACGTTCATATCGAGATATTCAAAGTTTGAATAGGAAAGACCGTATCCAAAAGGATATAAAATCCTTTGCTTGAAATCACAATATGCATTTGTATCATAACCATTTGTTGGCGGTGGTAAAAAACTATTATAGTATGCAGGAAGAACTGCTGCAGAATAAGGAAATGATACCGGAAGTTTGCCCGACGGGTTAACACGACCGATAATTGCATCGGTTATAGCAATTGCTCCTTGTAAACCTGAATACCAAGCCACAATAATTGCATCTGCAAGAGTTGAAAGCTCGGCTAATTCATAGGGCCTTCCACCTACAAGCACTGCCACAACTTTTTTACCCTTTTCTTTGAGTTTTTTTACAAACTCAAGTTGATTGCCGGGTAACTTTAATTGAGCAACATCACATGCCTCACCACAATCTAAGAATCCTGAAACACTTTTAGCAGCGCCGTTATTGTAATCAAAAACGGTTTTATTTATAGCTCTTGCCGAACTGCCACCAACCGTTACCACTGCAACATCGCAACCTTCAGCAATATTTAAAGCACTACTGAAATCTTCTTCGCTACCTTCAAAATCCCAGCCTTTTGCATAGAAGATATTGTTAAATGTCTCCTCAAAAGCCATACGAAGCGTTTTGCATTTTTCCACATTTTGATAGGCAGTATAATCACCGAGCATATAATAAATATTATCTGCATGTTCACCAAAAAGTGCCACCTTTGTATCGGTTTTAAGAGGAAGTATACTGTCATTTTTAAGAAGCACCAACGACTCGGATGCTGCTTTGTAAGAAAGTCTTTTTTGTTCGCCAGACTCAACATATCGGCAAACTTCATCCTCATCCTCGATATAAGGATTATCAAAAAGTCCCAATTCAAACTTCTTGATTAGCAAACGAAGAACTGCTTCGTCAACCAGACTTTCATCGACAAATCCCTTTTCAACGGCTTCAACAAGATTAAGATACCAACCACCGTCAGCAAGGCTTACGTCAACTCCCGCCTTGAGAATTGCCGCACTGCCTGTAACCTTATCATATCCCATTTGGTTTATTGCCCTTCCAACGCCGAAGCCATCCGAAAGAACAACTCCTTCAAATCCCAACTCATCACGCAAAACATTGCGAAGCAGGAATTTATTCATATGGCAAGGTATACCGTCAATAGTGTTATATGCCGCCATTATAAAGTCGGCGCCGGCATTAATAGCGCTCTTTACAGCAGGTAAATGAATATCGTGCAATTCGCGATGACCGATATTTACCTCAGCAGTATTTATGCCACCCATTCCGTCACCCGTTGCACAATAATGTTTGCAACAAGCAAGGGCACCCCCTGCCTTTATACCTTTAACACCACTTTCAGCGAATTTAGCAGCAAGATATGGGTCCTCGGAGTAAAACTCCTCCACTCTGCCCCAACGTGGGTCACGTGCCATATCAAGCATAGTAACAAAACCAATATGGTTGCCCGAAAGGGTTATTTCCTTACCTACCGACTGCATTATTTCGTGGTAAAGTTCGGGATTAAAGGTTGCACCAATACCTATGCCTGTTGGAAACATTTCACTATCAAGGGCTTGAAGACCGTGATTAGCTTCAACCTCTATAAGCATAGGAATATGTAGTCGCGTATTTTCTATCACATACTTTTGCAGGGCGTTTGCCACCTTTGCGCGATGGCGAAGCTCTATTCCAGTACCATAATTGTGATTGGTAAAACCATCTGCCCTGAGGATATTACTAATGGCGCCAATACCACCATAATCAGCAACGAATTTCTTGAAGTCATCGGTGAAGATGAAATCCTCACCGACTCTTTCAAAACAACGGTATCCCCCAACAGTTTGGGAGAGCTGACCAATTTTTTCCTTAAGGGTCATTTGTTCTACTAATTTTTTTGCTTTTTGCGTATAGTTATTATTAATCATAAAAATTATTTAATGTTAATTCCGTAACCCGGCTCATCCTTTTGCCATACTCTGATCCAGTCAACATAGTTATAAGAAACCTTATGGTCATCGTCAACAGGAAGATTAGTATAACCTCTATCAGAGAAAGCACTAAATACAACTGTTGAGTACTGGTCAAAAATATCATAATCATCCGAAGTGGTGCAATCAAAGGTATAATAACGCTTACCATCGATATAAAAAGCAATATAATCGTCGGTCCATTCCATACCAAAGTTATGGTAATTGTCACCAAAGTTTTCATCTATAGTAACAACAGGCGCTGTACCGAACTGTTTATTCTCTTCATTTTGCAGTAATACCTTATGTTCGGCACCGTGCAAGTGAAGATTAGGTCTAAAGGAATTGGTTAAACCTGAATTTTCATAAATGTCAAATTCACCTGTATCACCGGTCGAATAGGTACATACCCAAAGACCTGAAAGATATCCTTCGATTTCTGACATCTTAATACGACCTTCAACATAACCGTATTTAAAGTACATTGAATTCGCACCTGCGGCTTGTATATCAACACCGTAGCTATCGTTACCGATAAGTTCTACCTTTGCTGTATATACACCATCACCAACAGAAGCATTTTCTATACGGCTGTAGGTAGTACCACCGTGACAGGTTTCATAACCGCCAGCACCCTTTAACTTCCAAGTCTTAGAGAGCTTATTGCCGCTGAAGTCCTCAGACCAAGCAAGTTTATATCCGTTTGTTAAAGAATAACTGCCATCATAACTTCCGGTATATGTGCCGGTTGCTACCGAACCGTTTTTAATTTTAGAAACAAGGTCGATAACACCTGCATTTACAGCCGAGTTACTAACACTCAAAATAGAGGTTTTTCCATTCTCGACATTGATCGTATAGTTTTCATTAAGTTCGGTAGATACAGTAACACTGTAATTTGATGATGTACGGTTAGTATTACCAACTAAAATTTCATTAGAAGTTTTAGCGGTTTTATCATCTGCCATCTTAACCAATCTACCTGTAAGACGTACAATATTATCAAACAAGTATTCAGCAGCGCTTACTTCCATATAAGAAGCGTATGCGGAATATACAATAGTATAATCAGCAATAGGAATGCCACCGAGGGTTACATCCTTAGCTGCATTAAAGTTTGCTGATACGTAATTAAGACCAACTTCTATAGCAGACTTTTTGTTCTTGCAATAGTTGTTTTTAAAGAAATCTATTGCATAACCAAGAGAATAGTAGTTATCAGCTGCAATAACAATCTTATTGTTTTGCTGACGTATGATGAAATCAGCAGCATTGTTTGTACGACCGTTTACAATCTCTTTAAGAGCAGTTTGTGACTCTTCAAATTTTGTTTTACCTATTAAAAGATAATAACTATCCTCTTCAATCTTAACTTCACTATCGCTTAAAACTTGAGGATATATCTCAAGTTTTTCATCAAGATAAGCGCAAAGATTATCGATATGAGTTTCTTCCTCAGGAGTAATATCCTTTGAGTGAACAATTGTAAAGTTGCTCATGCTATCCTTTACAAGAGGTATAGATGTAATCTTATCCTCAGGATTCTCAACTGCAACAGTAGTTGTAACCGGCTTTTTAACACTAACTGTTTTGTATTCCGGTGGAATATCGCAGTTACCAAGCGCGAGACCGTTATAATCCTTTGTTGCCTGAGCAGATATCATAACACTGTCGCCTGCTTTAAGTTCAAGGGCAGTAAATGTAGGGAATGCAACATTTACTGTATTAGCAGATACAACTTCTTGCCAATAAATACGGTTGTTTTTATAAATTCTTAAAACTATTCCGTCTTTAGAACCCTTAGCTAATGCCGAAGATAATCCAACGATTGAATCTACAATAGATACATTACCTGCATCACGGTCAACAAATTCAATCATACAGTCTTCGCTTGCAGTATAACAAAGCGCTTCTTCTTTTTCGCCTGTGAAGGAGAAAAGAACGCCACTTTTGTTAAGTTTTGCATTGTTTAAACCTTTAATCTTCATTTTTGAAGAATCGTAAACA
>JAFYNC010000066.1 GCA_017549905.1 Clostridia bacterium
AAATATTACCGTTATAAATATTACAGATATTATAAAAAACACGGATATTACAATTATTCAAAGTAGTTTAAATTTAGTGTGGCAATTTTGTCACACTAAATTTCTATTTATAGGAAGGGGTGCGCAATTTGGTAGACATTCATTCTCATATTCTTCCCTTTATTGATGACGGCTCAAAAAGTACAGAAGAATCAATTAAAATACTAACCGAGCTTAAAAATCAAGGTATCACAGATGTTTTTGCGACACCTCATTTTTTTCCTCAAATTGATGATGACGGTGATTTTAATGAAAATCTTCAAAATTCTTACACAGAATTAAAAAATGCAATAAAAGATAAGTGTGTTCCAAATATACATTTAGGCTGTGAACTACTATATTACTATGGCATAAGTAATTCTGATTCGATTTCTCAGTTTTGCCTTGGCGGTTCAAACTTTCTATTATTAGAATTAGCGCCATATAAAATTAAAAACAAGTTACTTAAAGATATTATTTCTCTGCGAGACGAAAAGAAAATAATACCAATCATAGCGCATATTGAAAGATATAGTTACACAAAAAGTTTTGGTAAACTTTTAAAATTTATCAAGAAGGAAAAAATATTAACACAAATTAATGCTTCCTCACTTTTTGAAAGAAAAAGTTATAAAACAATAAAAAAATTAATAAAAAAAGATATAGTGTCATTTATTGCATCTGATACACATTCTATAGATGAACGTCCTCCTATGATGGAAGAAGCGCTAACTCTTATAGAGCAAAACTTCGGTCAAGACGTTAAACTTAAACTTATTGGAAACAGCAAATCATTACTCGAAAAAATCCTTGAGGAGAGTAAGTTAAATGCTAAAAACAAACAACTTATTAGTAATTGAAAAGAATGATTTAATATACATTAAGTTTCCTAAAATTGAAGCTTTAGGAATAACTCGTCACCTATTTTCAACCCGTCACGGCGGAGTAAGCAAGGGTTATTGTTCCACCATGAACTTGAGCTTTAACCGTGGAGAGCCAAGAGAGGACACTCTGAAAAATTATGAGATTCTTTGTAGCGCCGAGGGTATAAAAACTGAAAACTTAGTTTTAAGTCATCAAACTCATACAAACAATGTGATGTGTGTTACTAAAGAAGACTGTGGCACAGGTATAACAAAGCCTTCTTTTTCTGATATTGACGGTCTTATTACAAATCAGTCGGGCGTGGCGCTTGTTACTCAATATGCTGACTGCACTCCCCTTTTATTTTGCGACCCTGTAAAAAAGGTTATCGCAACATCACACGCAGGTTGGCGAGGTACAGTAAAGTTAATCGGCAAAATAACTGTTGAAAAAATGACAGCCGAATTCGGCTGTGACCCTAAAGATATAGTTGTTGGTATTGGCCCCTCAATAAAACAATGTTGTTACGAAGTTGATACCCCTGTATATAATGAATTTTTAAAAATAGATTTCTTGAAATTAGATGACATTTTTATTAAGAAATCTGATGATAAATTTATGCTTGATTTGGTTGAGGCCAACAGACAGATTTTAATAAACTCAGGTATCAAAGATGAAAATATTGACTGTTCCGACATTTGTACAAGCTGTAACAGTGACGATTTGCACTCACACCGAAAAACAGGCGGAAAACGCGGTAATTTAGCCGCTATTATCGAACTAATTTAGGAGTAGCTATGTATATTAACATTGATGGACTTAATATAGAATATATTGAACAGGGTGAAGGTATTCCTGTTCTGATGCTTCATGGTTGGGGCTCTTCTTTTGAATTTTATAAAGGGATTATAAATAGTCTTTCAAGCCGTTGCAGAGTGGTTGCCTTAAATTTTCCTGGCTGTGGTGGCAGTGACACTATGAAAGAGCCTTGGAATTTAGATGATTACTGCAACCTTGTGTTAAAGTTCATAAAGGCAATAAATTTAGAAAATCCTATATTAATCGGTCATTCTCACGGTGGCAGAGTAACACTTAAAATGACCGCTGAAAAAATGCTCAACCCTCCTAAAATTGTTTTACTTGATTCAGCAGGACTTATTCCTAAAAAATCGCTAAAACAAAAATTCAGAGCAAAAAGCTTTAAAGCAATAAAAAAGATCTTAAGTCTGCCAATAATTAAAAACTATAGCAGCGAACTTTTGGAAAAAGCAAGAAATCATTATGGCTCTACCGATTATAATGCGGCGCCGCCTGTGCTCAGGCAAACTTTAGTATCCTTAGTAAATACCGACCTTCGCGATATTATTCCTAACATTTCCTGCCCTACCCTTCTTATTTGGGGCGAAAACGATACCGACACTCCGCTAAAGGATGCTAAAATAATAGAAAGCCTTATTAAAGATGCGGGGCTTTGCATATTCCAGAATGCAGGTCACTTCGCATTTTTTGAACAGCAAGGCAGAACTATTGCGATACTTAATAGCTTTATAAAGTAGGTGTTACTATGAATTATTATTTGTTAATATCGGCAATACTCGTGGCAATAGGCGGTCTGTTTTCACTCACCCGTCAATTACAAATGCTGCAACAAAACTCCTATTTTCCGTCACGCTATATTAAATGGCTTAAAACTAATTTTTCTGTAACTTCTATTCTTGTTTTCTTTGTATCATCTGCATTGTTAGCGCTAAAGTTTTACTTTATACAACTTATATTCATTGCTTTATATTTAATATTTTCTATTACTACCGCTGTGAATACTCAGAAAAAATCAATCAAAAAATTAGTTTTCACCGCAAGAGTAAAGCGTCTTTATTCTGCTGCTGCAGTATTGTTCGTAATACTTTTTGCCGTTGGCTTGTTTAACAACATAGCTTTGCTTTCCTTATTCTTATTGGCAATATTAAGTCCTATAACCTGTATTATAACTTGGGGTATCACCTTACCTATCGAAAAGACTTTTACCAAATGGTATATTTCTGATGCTAAGCGTATTCTTAAAAGCAATAAAAACCTTAAAGTTATAGGTATTACAGGAAGCTACGGCAAAACCACAACCAAATTTATTTTAACCCGTATTCTAAGTGAAAAATATAATACAGTTTGCACCCCCCAAAGTTTTAATACCCCTATGGGTGTAGTGAGAACTATACGTGAACAATTAAAACCTCAAACCGAGATATTCATCTGTGAAATGGGAGCTAAAAATATAGGAGATATTAAAGAAATCTGTGATATTGTAAACCCTCAGTATGCTTTGATTTCCTCGGTAGGACCTCAGCACCTTGAAACCTTTAAAACAGTTGATAATGTGTTTAACACAAAATTAGAATTGGCGGCTGCTGTAGAAAAAAACGGCGGTAATGTTTTTGTTAACGGCGATAGCAAGGAAATTATAAATCGTATTGATAAAACAAAATATACTGTATACGGAACAGATAATACTTTCTACTGCTCTGCGCAAGATATATCTTACGGCAGAAACGGTTCGGAGTTTACCGTTAATTTAGAAGACCAAAAAATCACCCTAAATTCTAAACTTTTAGGTCTTCACAGCATAATTAATATTACGGGTGCTTGTGCTCTTGCGCATTCCTTAGGTGTATCTGCTGACGATATAAAATATGCAGTGGCAAGTCTTAAACCTACCGAGCACCGACTTGAAATAAAATCTTCTGTGAACGGCTCTGTTATGATTGACGATGCATATAACGCTAACCCCGAGGGTTCTATTGAGGCAGTTCGTGTTTTAGGCTCTTTTGAGGGTATGAAAAAAGTAATTATAACCCCCGGACTTATCGAGTTGGGCAACAAAGAGTATGATTATAATTTTGCTTTAGGTCTTGAATGTGCTAAGATATGTGATATAATAATTTTTGTGGGAGAAAACCGCTCTAAACCGTTGTCTGATGCGGTTTTAACCACCGATTTTGATAAGAATAATATGTTTATAGCAAAAAGCTTCCAAGAGGCTTATGCAATATATTCAAGTTTTGCAAATAAAGATACTGTTCTTCTCATAGAAAACGATTTGCCCGACAATTATTTAAATTAAGGTGATTTTAATGAAAACAAATGTTGCTGTATTTTTTGGTTGCCGTTCAGTAGAACACGAGGTATCAATTATTTCTGCCGTTCAGGCTATGCGCTCTATTGACCGCGAAAAATATGATATTACTCCTGTTTATGTTACTAAAGACGGTGAAATGTACACAGGCGACCGCCTTTTCGAAATTGAAAACTTCAGAAATTTGCCTGAGCTTTTAAAGGCATCTAAAAAAGTAAATTTCGTAAGAGAAAACAATGCAGTTTTTATGAAATATGAAAACTGCGGTATTTTCTCAAAAAAAGGCGTTGTAATTGATGTTGCTTTTCCTATCGTTCACGGCACTAACTGTGAAGATGGCACAATACAGGGACTTTTTGAATTTTTAAATTTGCCCTATGTAGGCTGTGATATCATTTCCTCGGCAGTAGGTATGGATAAGGCAGTATTTAAGGATGTGCTTAAAAAAGCAGGTCTTCCTGTACTTGAGTGCAAAACAGTAAGAGCACGCGAATATATGTCAGATAAGAAAAGACTATCTGAAGAAATACTAAACGAAATCGGTCTTCCCCTTATTGTAAAGCCTGTAAATTTAGGCTCGAGCGTTGGTATTACCAAGGTAAACACTAAGGAAGAACTTGATGATGCGGTAACCCTTGCATTTTCTTTTACAGACCGTATCTTAGTTGAACATGCGGTAACTGCTATAAGAGAAATTAACTGCTCTGTTGTGGGTGATGCTGATAACTGCGAAGCAAGTGTTTGCGAAGAGCCTTTTATGAATGATGAAATATTATCCTATGAAGATAAATATTTAAGCAACTCTAAGGGTGGACAGAGCAAGGGTATGGCTTCACTGGGCAGAAAAATCCCCGCCGATATATCCACCGAAAAATCAGAAGAAATTAAAGACCTCGCCTGCAAAATTTTTAAAGCGCTTGGCGCCGGCGGTGTTGTTCGAATTGACTTTATAATCGATACCGAAACAGATACCGTTTACGCTAACGAAATAAACACTATCCCAGGCTCTTTAGCCTTCTATTTGTGGGAAGCAGCGGGAGTTTCTTATAAAGAACTTTTAAGCCGTCTTATAGACCTTGCTTTTAGAAGACAGAGAAATCGCGACAATCTCACCTTTACTATTGATACTAATATTTTATCAGGCGTATCGTTTGGCAGTAAAGGTTCTAAAGGAGCAAAACTTTAATGACCGCTCTGCTTGTAAAACTTTTTATAAAAAATCCAAGCGATATTAAAAATTTAAAAGTACGCGAGGCATACGGAACTTTAGGTAGCTGTGTTGGCATTGCCTGTAACTTACTTCTATCATTTATTAAAATTGCAGTGGGACTGATTTCAGGCAGTATTTCTATTATTGCTGACGGTCTTAATAACCTTTCGGATATCGGCTCATCGGTTATTACAATGATAGGCTTTAAATTAGCAGGAAAACCTGCCGACAGCGACCACCCGTTTGGCCACGGCAGAATGGAATATATGTCTGCTTTTATAGTTGCAGTTCTTATTATCCTCGTGGGTTTTGAACTTTTAAAATCCTCTGCCACCACCCTTATAAACGGTGAAAAACTGCCAAGCTATTCATTAATATCTATTATAATTCTTGCTATATCTATTATAATTAAACTTTGGCTTTACTTTTTTAATAAAAAACTTGGCAAAAAGTTGAGTTCAGATGCCTTAATCGCAACCGCTAAAGACTCGCTTAACGATAGTATTACAACCTTTATAATTTTAGTTTCGGTTGCTATTTCAATGATTACCGCCCTCCCCTTTAATCTTGATGCGGTAATGGGTATTTTGGTTTCACTTTTCATACTTTATTCAGGTATTTCCTCTGCCAAAGATACTATCAATCAAATTTTAGGTATGCCACCCGAAAAGGAACTTATTGAAGATATTGAAAACACTATCCTTTCCTTTGAAGAATTTGTAGGTATACACGACCTTATTGTACATAATTATGGACCCGGAAGACAGTTTGCCTCTGTCCATGTAGAAGTTCCGCAAAACATAAATACAGTTAAATGTCATGAACAAATTGATTTGTGTGAAAAATTGCTTTATGAAAAACTTGACATTTCGGTTGTAATACATATGGACCCTATCGATACAGATAATGAGGCTGTATCGGAGATAAAATCAAAGTTATCTCAATCGCTTAAGTGTATTGACCAAAGCCTCACACTCCACGATTTCAGAATGACACCTGTAGGCGAAAACCAAACTAACCTTATCTTTGATGTTGTTGTTCCTTCTAAAGTTTCCTTATCAAAAAATGAATTACGCAAATGCATTGAGGATGCCGCAAAACAGATAAACCCAACTTTTGTTTGTGTTATTACATTTGATAATGACTATATGGGTAATTAGTCGAAACAAAAATTAAAACTCCCTAAAGTTCATTGGAACTTTAGGGAGTTGATTTTTTTACTGCTTTGAAGCTTCGATAATCTTTTGTGCTATATTCTGTGGTACCTCTTCATATCTTTCGATTTCCAAGGTGAATGTTGCGGTACCTTGGGTTATTGAACGCATAGCGGTGGAGAAATCAGACATTTCTGACATAGGAACTTCGCCGATTATCTCCTGCATTTTATTTTCTGCAGGATTCATACCTATAATTCTTCCGCGGCGCTTGTTAATGTCACCAATTACATCGCCAAGCATTTCATCAGGTACCAATACCTTTAGTGTCCCTATTGGCTCTAACAATACAGGTGCTGTTTGAGGAATACCCTCTTTATAAGCCACAGCAGCTGCCATTTTAAATGCCATTTCAGAAGAATCTACAGGGTGATATGAGCCATCAAACAATGTAGCCTTTACTCCAACTAATGGATACCCTGCAAGCACACCCTTTGCAGTACATTCGCGAAGACCTTTTTCAACCGCAGGGAAGAAATTCTTGGGAACTGCTCCGCCAAATACCTCATCTGCAAATACAAGTTCTTCACTGTCACAAGGCTCAAACTTAATCCATACATCACCAAACTGTCCATGACCGCCCGACTGTTTCTTGTGTCTGCCCTGCACCTTAACCGCTTTTCTTATTGTTTCTCTGTAAGCAATCTTAGGTGCTTTAAGTTCAACCTCTGCACCAAATTTTGCTTTTAATCGTGATACAATTACATCTACATGCTGCTCTCCCAAAGATTCAAGTATCTGTTCGTGAGTTTCGTTGTTCATATAAACATTAATTGTGCGGTCCTCTTCCATAAGTCTGCCAAAAGCCGAGGTGATTTTTTCCTCATCACCCTTAGCTTTTGGATAAACCGCAACAGAAAGTGTAGGTCTTGGGAACTCTATTTCAATACTCTCTACATTACCTTTAGCAGATAATGTGTCACCTGTAAGAACATTACCAAGTTTAGCTACTGCTCCTATATCGCCTGCAACAATTTTATCTGCATCCTCCTGCTTTGCACCTTTAAGCCACATAAGCTTTGATAGGCGTTCTTCACTGCCTGTGCGAGAGTTTATTAGCTTAGTATCATTTGAAACTATGCCCGAAAGCACTCTGAAATATGAAAGCTTTCCAACAAATGGGTCAGCGATTGTTTTGAAAACTCCAATAGCGGTGTCACCAGATGCATCAAAATTATGTTCTTTTCCATCAGTGGTTATATATTTACCGTCTGCTACGGAAGGCATTATTTTAAGCAATATATCTACCATCATTGGCACAGCATCGCCTGTCTGCTGAATACCGCAGAAAACAGGACATATATCGCCGCTTTTAACACCGATAGCAAGACCTGTTAAAATTTCTTCGGGTGTGAATTCTTCGCCGGAAAAATATTTTTCCATTAATTCTTCATCGGCCGAAGCAATGGCTTCAAGCAACATACTGCGCATATCATCAAGTTCGCTGCTTACAGGCATACGCATTTCCTTAAGTTCTGTTCCGACACACGAATATGCTTTATTTTCAATTAAATTTATGTATGATTTTACCTCGTCATTTTCAATAAACGGCACTACTACAGGACAAATAACTGCGCCGTAATTACCCGCAAGGGCTGATAAAACTCTATAAAAATGAGCGTGTGAAGAATCAAGTTTACCTACAAAGAATGCTACGCTTTTTCCCGACTTACGTGCTTTATCATAAGCCTGCTTTGCGCCAACAGTAAGACCCGACTTACCTGAAATTGTAATTAATGCGCTGTCAGCAGCGGCAAGTCCTTCACATATTCCACCTGCAAAATCAAAAAGACCGGGAGTATCAATAATATTAATCTTATATTCTCCCGTTTCTAAAGCATAAACCGACGCCGAAACCGAAACCTTGCGTTTCTTTTCTTCAGCATCAAAATCCATAACTGTTGTTCCATCACCGGTTTTGCCTATTCGGTCTGTTGCTCCTGCATAATATAAAATTGCATCGGCAAGGGTGGTCTTTCCTGAACCGCCATGACCTAATAATGCAATGTTTTTAATAAATTTTTCACTATACTGTTTCAAAATAATACACTCCTTCCGATTAATAAAAACTTTATTAATCCCTTATGCAAATTATTATAGCACACGTCTTTAGCGATTACAACCAATTTTTTTAAAAAAGTTGTACAACTTTTATTTATTTTTTCTAATATATATGCATATACCAAAAACAACCTCTATTCGACAGAGAATATTACAAATTGTAATTTTATATGCCAAATAACCCCAAAAAAGTTACAGACCTGAAATAATTTGTAATTAAATTGTTTCTGCTATTTTTACATTTTTAAGTGTATAATGTATAAGTAATAACAATGGGGAGGTAACAAATGAAAAAGAAATTTATTATATCTTTATGCATCACTTTGGTAATTTCCTGCCTTTCGGTTGTTATCATACCTAAAAATCAGGTTGTATCGGCACAAGAAGCCAAAACCGTTTCATTCGATGAATCGAAGGTTTTGGAAACCCGATTTCTTAATATGCTGAATCATAACTTTGTTTATAATGATGCTTTTTTTACTGTTGAGGATATTGTAAACTGTTCTATGCCTGCCCTGTTAGAACTGCGAGATACAGAAGATGACAGCTTTATAGCTCAAAATTATGTATCGGATTACGTATATGATATGTATGGCATTGAAGATATAGATTATGCTGTAATTAACACTCAGTTTGAACAAAAAACAGATTTCGTTTATATCATACCTCGCGGCTTTACAGTTTTCAAACACACTATACTTTCGGTAACCGAAAATGAGGACGGCAGTTTCACTGTTAAAACAAAGGTTATAGCAGATGCGCACGACTCAGAAGAAATTACAGATATTTGCACATCACTTATTGTACCTAACGAAAACTCAAGATTTGGTTATAATATTATTTCATCTGTAATTGATTTTGAAGAATTTTCAATTTAATCAAAAAAATAATCCCCGATAGAGCTTTGTCTATCGGGGATGTTTTTTATTGCTCTTCTTGGCTTTTGTCAGCAATCTTCTTGCTGTTTTCTTTTGTAAAGCCTTCGGTGCTTTCCTTCATAAACATAATTTTAACTGTCATTAAAATTAATCTAATATCAAGGAAAAATGAATAATTTTGAATATACATAAGATCAAGTTGCAGCTTATCATAAGGGGTTGTGTTATACTTTCCATATAACTGCGCATAACCTGTTAAACCGCCGCGAACTTTAAGTCTATACTGGAACTCAGGTATTTCCTCGCTA
>JAFYNC010000067.1 GCA_017549905.1 Clostridia bacterium
AGATAATTTTTTAGGGGTAAAAATGGTGTGCTTTGTTTGGGCAAGAAAAATCACAAAAAAGCTAGATTTGGTAAGATATTGGCATAAGCGATTTTAAGCCATTTCATACTCCCCACAATGAAGCCGTTAGATTAAAAAACTCCCTATGACCGTAAAAAGTCATAGGGTGTTTTTTCGTGTTCTTATTAAACTGACCGACAAATTAAAGTTTGATATATTACATCTGTTTTTGGAGAACAAACATTCCATCTCCGCCATCCCCAATGAATTCTTCTGTGTCGTTAGGGTCGGGATTGTGCTTATTAAAAAATTCTACAATGTGAAAGCCGCATTTATTGACATAAAAATGGATATTCCGTTTTTCAAAATATGGTGTGCAGGTCTCCCATACCTTTGTTTCGGGGTGAAGTTTTTCAATTGCATTCCAAATAGCAAAACCAACGCCTTTTGTCTGAATGCCGTATTTCACATATAGCAAGTCAAGATGATTGTGTTGTGTTTTACTATCTATCACAACAACTGCACCACCAACCATTTCATCGTTCTCAATTGCCTTATATGCAACACATCCATCAGAATTCAAAGAACGGTCAATGTCTTTCTCTGGCAATATTGTTCCTTCGGTTTCTCCATACACATCCTCAAAACCTTTTTGAAATGCTTCTATAATATCGTGTTTAAATTGTGGTATGTCTTCCGTTGCCATCGGTAAAAGTTTAATATTCATAGTTTCCTCGCTGATTCACTTTGGTGAACTGTTCTGCAAATTATAATTTGTTAGTTTACTATTTCTTTCTTTTATCAATAATTATACTTGAAATAATCGCATAAATGACCGCAATTATGATAATTGTTATTGCGGTATAGGAGAGCCAGTCAATATTAAAGATTACTTCAAATCCATTTAAAGTAAAAACAAGACAAATTAGTAAAAACATCACTGCTGATTGGCGATAATATGGTTTCTTATCCATTCCTTTCCGTTCTTGTTCAGATGCATACAGAAAAGCATTATTGAAAAGGAATCCTTTTTCCATAAAGGAGAGTATACTCATAATAAATGCAAGTATTGCTACCGCAAAAAGAATGCTTGCAACAATGATTTCTTTCATTTTTGACACCTTTAAACTTTTGTTAAATTTATTTGTTAAGTATTTTTGAAAATGGTTTTTGTAAAACCGAATATAGCGCTACGCCGCCTATAATTGCGATACCTGCATTAATTAGCGTTGAGCCTTGTGCTAAGGCAGCGCCTGTAAATGCGGCGGCAAACGAAGAACCGGCAATCCAGAACTGAAAGGTTTTCCAAAGGGTTTCGCCAACTATATTAACAAGCATTCCGCAAGAAGCACCGACAATAGCAGATGCGGTTTTTTGAGAAAACTTATTTTTAAGCAAGGAAAAAATAATACAAAGAATTCCGATTACTATAAATATTGGTGCGAGAATTGAAATGTCACCTTTAAAATTGTTTTTATTGCCAAAAACAATTAAGAAAATTGAAATTACGAGAGAAATTAAACCTGATATTAAGAGCCATAATGATGGATATTTTTTTCTGTTATTTAAAAATGTGAAAATAATACCAACCGTAAGACCAATTAAAAATTTTAATAAAAATGTTTTTGGCGATGAATCAGCGTGGCCGTTAAATATATCGTAAAGTCCCATTCCAATAGACCCTGCAAGACCGCCTTGCCAACCACCGATAAGAAGGGCTGCTAACACGACAATTAAATTTCCAAAATGCACATACATTATTCCAACAGGGAAGAAGAATAACATTAATGCTATGTAGCTTAATGCGGCAAAAAGTGAAATAAAAGTTATGTTTAGAATATTTTTTTGTTTTTTGCTATCCATAAAATCAACCTCATACTTGCAAAACTTTTTATTTGATGTTAATATTATATTCGTGATGTGTCCGCTTTAAAATAGCCAATTTTAATATTTTTTGAAAGGACAGTAAAAATGTTATTTGATTTTATTGAGCTTGATTTAAAAGAAAAGGGAAAATTATATCATACTTTATATAACAAAATTAAAGAGGCTGTAGAACTTGGTAATATTAAGTCGGGTGAAAAATTACCATCTGTCAGAGAAGCGGCTTCGCAGTTATCTGTCAGCCGTACAACAGTTGAAAATGCTTACGATAGATTGTGTATTGAGGGAATCGTGGAAAGTTTACCACAAAAGGGATATTACATAACCGATTATAATAAAAGAAAAAATTCTCAAGAATACACTCTAAATGATTTTAACAGTAAAATATTATATGATTTTTCGGGACGTTATATTGATACAAAACTTGCTGATGCTGAGGTTTGGAAAAAGACTGTCAGAAGTGTTTTGCAAAATACAGGGGAGCTTACATCTTATGGAAATGCGCAAGGGGAAGAGGCGCTAAGAGAAGCACTATCTTGGTATTCATATAAAGCACGAGGCGTTATTTCAAAACCTAATGAAATTGTGGTTGGAGCAGGTATCGGTCCTTTGCTTAATATTTTGTGCGGCATTATAGATAGAAAAGTGAAAATCGGGTTTGAAAATGAGGGCTTTAAAAAAGCGCAATCGGTTTTTAATGATTACGGAATTGAAACTGTTATTTTAGAAAGTGATGAAAGCGGCGCTAAATTAGAGAGTATAGAAAAAAATAATATTGATATTTTGTTTTTAACACCTTCTTCTTTATCAAAAAT
Source organism: Clostridia bacterium (assembly GCA_017549905.1). GTDB lineage: Bacteria > Bacillota > Clostridia > Oscillospirales > Acutalibacteraceae > UBA737. Next base: position 2,700 of record JAFYNC010000067.1, read on the forward strand.
CAGTGTAACTGCTTTGAGCCGCCGAAGAAACGAATATGAAAAATGGGCAATGGAATCAGAAAACAGGTTAATCATTGAGGATGATTATAACGGCGAACTCAGATTTTTTGCACGAACTGTACCGGCTTTTCAAGGCAAATTGCCCGAAAAAACAGTGTACATAGGAAGTTTTTCAAAGCTATTGTTACCGAGTGTTAGATTAGCATATATGGTTTTACCGATTTCTTTAGTGGAAAAATTTAAAAGAAAGTTAGAATATATCAATCAAACCTGCGGCAAAATTGAGCAGTTAGCTTTGGCAGAATATATTAAAAGCGGAAATCTTGAAAAGCATTTAAGAAAGCTAAGACGTTTATATTATGAAAAAAGTCAGTTGTTTTTAAATCAAATAAAAGAAAATTTTCGTGATAGTGATATTAAACTTTTTGAAACTTCGCTCAGTTGTGTTTTGTCAACAGGTCTTAATGTCAGTAGCGAAAGTATTTGCGATTACTTAAAAACCAAAGGTATTTTGGTTTTGCCATCGTTAAAATGCGGAACAATTAAATTATCATTTTCAGGCATAAAAGCAGAAGAATTTGAAACTGCGGTGAAACTTTTGAAGAAGGAAATTATAAATTTTTGGAAAAATCAAGAAATTGTATAATTTTTTAATTAAAAGTGTTGAAAACTACTACATTATGTAATATAATGTTTGTAGTATTCACTCGGAGGTAAAAATATGTTTAAGAAAATTTCAGTTTTGTTTTTATGTTTGGTTTTGTGTTTAGCTGTCGGTTGCTCTAAGAATAAAGAAACTTTGGGCGTTGATGATGGTGATATAATAGATGAGCAAACTCCCGTTTCTGATGAATTGTACATAAATAATCTTACAGGTATTAAAGAACTTTCAAAGGATGATAAGGATAATCGTCCCGTTGCTATAATGGTTAATAATATTTACAAGGCTCAGGCTGTGCAAACAGGCCTTTATGATGCTGATATTGTTTATGAAACTGAAGTTGAGGGTGGTATTACACGTCTGCTTGCAGTTTATAAAAATATTTCGGAAACCCCAAAAATCGGTACTGTTCGTTCAGCACGTTATGCATACATAGATTTAGCCGCAGGTCATAATGCAGTTTATGTTCATCACGGTCAGGATGAGGTTCACGCTGTTCCTCATTTCAATGTTGTTGACCGTTTTGTTGTTGATAAAAATAACGGCGGTGGCAGAGAGTCTAACGGTCTTTCAAGTGAGCATACTCTTTATGCTTATGGTGACAAACTTTATGATGCAATTAAAAATAAGGGTATCAATCTAACCGATTCTAATGCTCAAAATTGGGTGAATTTTGCTTCTGAAGATGAAGCTGTTGCGTTTGAAAATGTTGCGACTTCTGTTAAAGTTCCTTTCTCAACTTCTTATGTTACCAACTTTAAATATAATCAAGAAAGCGGCAAATATGTTAGATATTCAAGCAATGTTGAACGTAAGGATTATGTAACAAACGAATCGCTTGAGTTTAAAAACATCTTCGTTCTTAAGACATTAATTAGGTCTAATTGCAATTGCTCGGCAGGACATAAGGAAGTTCTCCTTGAATCAGGTGAGGGTTATTATGTTGCAAACGGTACATATACACCAATAAAATGGAGCAAAGGTGCCGCTAAAAACGGCTTCAAGTTCACTAAAGCTGATGGTTCGGAACTTAAAGTTAACGCAGGTAATTCTTGGGTTTGCTTGGTTAGCCAATATGAAAGTATTGAATTAACATAAATTTTAGGTAAAATTTAAGACCTTTCGGTTTCGAAAGGTCTTTTTAATAGAGGCGTTTTAATGGTTAAAAATGATGAGATTATTTTAAAAATCAATGATGTTACAAGCGAAGGCAGCGGTATTGGAAAATATGAGGATATGGCTGTTTTTGTTCCGCTTACTGCTGTTGGTGATACTGCAAAAGTGAAAATTTTAAAGGTTAAAAAAACTTATGCTTATGGCAAGGTTTTGGAAATCTTGCAACCGTCGGCGGATAGAATTTGCCCTGATTGTGATGTATTTAATAAATGTGGCGGTTGTGCTTATAGGCACATAAACTATGAGGCAGAATGCAGAATTAAGCAAAATACAGTTAAGGAAACCGTTAAAAGAATAGGCGGTGTTAATATAAATCCATCACCGATTATTTATGGTAAATCTGATTTTTATCGCAACAAAGCTCAGTTTCCAATAGATTTAAACGGAAACGCGGGTTTTTATGCTTTTCATTCGCATCGAATAATACCTTGTAGCAAGTGTAAATTACAACCCGATATTTTTGGAGATATTATAGCTTTTTGCGAATCGTGGATTAAGGAATTTAATATAAGCATTTACGATGAATTAAAGCATAAAGGTGTGTTAAGACATTTATATTTACGTTTTGCTGAGATTACAGGCGAAATAATGCTAACATTTGTTGTAAATTCTGATAGTTTACCTTTTTCTGATAAAATAATAAATGGTTTGGCTAAAAAATTCCCTCAAATTAAAAGTATTCAGCTTAACATAAATAAAGAAAACACAAACGTTATTTTGGGCAAAAAATGTGTTTGCCTTTTTGGTGAGCAATATATTACCGACGAATTATGCGGTGTAAAGGTAAGGCTCTCGCCGTTATCGTTTTATCAAGTTAATCGCGAAATGGCTGAAGTTTTATATAAAAAAGCCGCAGAGTATGCAAAACCTTTTAGTAAAAATATTTTAGACCTTTATTGCGGCGCAGGTACTATCGGTCTTTCTATGGCTAAGAGCGCCAAAAGCATAATCGGTGTAGAAATTATTCCACAAGCGGTTGATGATGCAGAATTTAATGCTAAAAATAATGGAATAGAAAATGCGCGATTTATTTGCGCAGATGCAACAAAGGCAGCAAGTCAGTTGGCATCTGAGGGTATAAAAACAGATGTTGTGATTGTTGATCCACCACGAAAGGGATGCACACAAGAAC
>JAFYNC010000006.1 GCA_017549905.1 Clostridia bacterium
CTACCAATTCGTCGTTTAATGAAATAGTAGAATTATCGGTTACAGTACCAATTAAAATTGCATCTTCAACATCTTCTGTAACTTCCAAAATAAAGCTACCATAGTTATAAGCAAAAACAGATTTATTTGAAATATTATCATCAAACTTAAATCCTAAACCGTTACCAAAGCACATCTTCATAACTGCTTCGCCGATACCGCCCAAAGTAGGAGTATAAGCAGCTTTAACAATGCCTTTACGCATAAGTTCAGTAACGCGGTTGAAAATTCTTATCTGTGATTCTGTATTTGGAAGATTAGTATTAGAATCATAAATTGGGCTTAATAAAACAACCTTGTTTCCTGCTTCCTTGAATTCAGGAGAGATGATATTCTTAATCTTATCGGTAGTCACCGCAAAAGAAACAAGGGTAGGGGGAACATCTAAATCCTCAAAGCTACCACTCATTGAGTCTTTACCACCAATAGAACCAATACCAAACTCTTTTTGAGCCTTAAAAGCACCAAGTAAAGCAGACAAAGGTTTACCCCAACGCTTACCGTCCTTACCGGGACGCTCAAAATATTCTTGGAATGTAAGGTAAACATCTTCAAATGATGCACCACTTGCAATAAGCTTAGAAACTGATTCAACAACTGCAAGATAAGCGCCGTGGAAAGGACTCTTTTCAGTAATAAATGGGTTGTAACCCCAAGACATTAATGAACAATCTTCAGTATGTTTCTTTTCAACAGAAATTTTCTGAACCATTGCCTGAATTGGTGTAAGCTGATTTTTGCCACCAAACGGCATAAGAACAGTACCTGCGCCAATAGTAGAGTCAAACTGCTCGGAAAGACCACGCTTTGAACAGATATTAAGGTCATCTGCTAAGAATTTCATATTCTCGGCAAATCCACCCTCGATAATTTTACTATAATCTTCAGGATTATTTGGAGTAATAGTGATATGCTTTTCAGCACCGTTTGAATTCAAGAATTCACGGCTAATATCAACTATTGTATTACCATTCCAAACCATTCTGAGTCTTGGCTCTGCTGTAATATCTGCAACTTTAAATGCTTGTAAATTTTCGGAATGAGCTAACGCTAAGAAACGATCAATGTTTTCTTTCTCAATTACAACAGCCATTCTTTCTTGTGATTCGCTGATAGCGAGTTCAGTACCATCAAGACCATCATATTTCTTAGGAACTGCATTAAGGTCAATAAGCAAACCGTCAGCAAGTTCGCCAATAGCAACAGATACACCGCCTGCGCCAAAGTCATTACAACGCTTAATCATACGACAAGCCTCGTAATTTCTGAAAAGTCTTTGCAACTTGCGTTCTTCAGGAGCGTTACCCTTTTGAACCTCAGCACCGCAAGACTCTAATGACTGTAAAGTATGAGATTTTGAAGATCCTGTGGCACCGCCGCAACCGTCACGTCCTGTAGATCCACCAAGAAGAATTACAACGTCACCGGGGCATGGCACTTCACGACGAACATTTTCTGCAGGAGTAGCCGCAATAACTGCGCCAATTTCCATACGCTTTGCAGCATATCCATCATGATAAATTTCATCAACTATACCTGTAGCAAGTCCAATTTGGTTACCATATGATGAATAACCATCAGCCGCAGTAGTTACAATTTTTCTTTGAGGAAGTTTGCCTTCCATTGTGTCTTTTACACTCTTCAAAGGATTAGCCGCACCTGTAACACGCATAGCGCCATAAACATAACTTCTGCCTGAAAGCGGGTCACGAATAGCGCCGCCAATACAAGTAGCTGCACCACCAAAAGGCTCAATTTCGGTAGGGTGGTTATGGGTTTCATTTTTAAAAAGTAAAAGCCAGGGTTCACTTACTCCATCAACCTCAACGTCAATTTTAACGGTGCAAGCATTGATTTCTTCAGACTCATCTAATTTATCCAATTTACCATGCTTTTTGAGATATCTAACTGCCAAAGTAGCAATATCCATAAGGCAGATGGGCTTGGTACGACCTAATTCCTTGCGGGTATTAATATAATCCTCATAAGCGCTTTGTAAAAGCTCATCCTCAAACTTAACATCGTCAATATTAGTTAAGAAGGTAGTATGACGGCAGTGGTCAGACCAATATGTATCAATCATACGAATTTCAGTAATTGTAGGATTGCGATTTTCTGATTTAAAATAGTCCTGACAAAAAGCAATATCATCAGCATCCATTGCAAGACCATATTGTGAAACAAAGGCTTCAAGACCATTTCTATCTAAATCAATAAATCCGTCTAGTGTTTCAACTGTGGTTGGAATATCGTATTTAGTTTCAAGAGTTTCGGGTTTTTCCAAAGTAGCTTCTCTTGCTTCAACAGGGTTAATAACATATTTCTTAATAGCCGCAAGATCTGTTTCGCTAATATTGCCATAAAGCATATAAACCTTTGCAGTTCTAACGCGAGGACGCTCTTTTTGAGAAATTATCTGAATACATTGTGCGGCAGAATCGGCTCTTTGGTCAAACTGACCCGGTAAAAACTCTACAGCAAAGGTAATAGCGCCTGACATATCTAAGTCTTCGCTTGTAATATCAAGCTGTGGCTCAGAAAATACAGTGTTTACAGCATAATCAAATAAATCTTTTTCAATATTATCAACGTCATATCTGTTAATAACTCTAACATCAGTTACAGAATCAATCTGTAACAGGTCAGTGATATTCTTTAGTAAACCGCGAGCTTCATTTGCAAGCTCTTTTTTCTTTTCAACATAAATTCTGTAAACCATTTTATTACTCCTTTGCTTTTAGGGCTTTAGCGCCAATGTCTTTGCGGTAAAATGCATTTTCAAATTCAACTTTTGATACGTTAGAATAGGCTTTTTTAAGAGCTTCCTCTAAAGTATCGGCAGTATCAGTAACACCAAGAACTCGTCCACCTGCGGTTTTTAAAATACTATTTTCAAGTTTAGCACCTGCAACGTAAACCTTATTGGCAACTGATGCATCTATTTTAAGCTCAAAACCACTTTCATATTTTGCAGGGTATCCACTTGATGCCATAACAACACAAGCTGCCGCGCCGTTTTTAAACTTAACCTCGGTATCAGCCAATGTGCCGTTTGTGGTTGCCATCATAACTGTTAGCAAATCACTTTCAAGAAGCAGCAAAACAACCTGAGTTTCAGGGTCACCAAAACGGCAGTTATACTCAATAACCTTAGGTCCTTTAGGTGTCAGCATAAGACCAAAATAAAGACAACCTTTAAAAGTTCTGCCTTCGCTATTCATAGCGTTAATTGTTGGCAGGAAAATAGTTTTCATACAAATTTCTGCTATTTCATCAGTATAGTAGGGGTTAGGAGCAATAGTACCCATACCGCCTGTGTTAAGCCCTAAATCGCCGTCTAAAGCGCGTTTATGGTCCATTGATGAAACCATTGGAACAACAGTTTTGCCGTCAGTAAAAGAAAGCACAGAAACCTCAGGGCCTGTTAAAAATTCTTCAATTACTATGTTGTTACCACTATCGCCAAAAACCTTATCTTCCATCATTGATATTACAGCTTCTTTAGCGGCTTCTCTTGTTTCTGCAATTATAACACCTTTACCAAGCGCCAAACCATCCGCCTTAATAACAGTGGGGATAGGCGCGGTTTCAAGATATTTTAAAGCATCTTCTTTGTTATCAAATACCTCATATTCTGCAGTAGGTATATTATATTTTTTCATTAGATTTTTTGAAAAAACCTTGCTACCTTCAATAATTGCAGCATTTTTTTGAGGACCAAAGCATTTGATACCAACCTTTTCAAGCTCATCAACAGCGCCCAAAACAAGTGGATCATCGGGTGCTACAACTGCATAGTCGATTTTATTATCAACACCGAATTTAACAATACCCTCAATATCTTTAGCGCCAATATTTACAAGTGTAGCATCGTTTGCCATACCACCGTTACCGGGGAGAGCAAATATTTCGGTTATGTTTTTATTTTCTTTTAATTTTTTAATAATTGCATGTTCACGGCCACCGCCGCCTACTACCATTATTTTCATTTTATTGCTCCTTAAATAAACAGTTACAGGGCGAACATTAGTCCGCCCTTATTATTAATATATCGGGAATTTTGCGCAAAGCTCTTGTACTTCAGCGCTAATTCTATCTTTATTACCTTCGAAATCGTCAACAACCTCACGAATCCAACGTGCAATAAGCTTCATTTCGGCCTCTTTAAAGCCTCTTGTTGTAACCGCAGGGGTACCGAGTCGAACACCACTTGTAACAAAAGGACTTTGTGGGTCGTTAGGAACTGTGTTTTTATTTGCAGTAATATGAACCTCATCGAGTCTGTGTTCAAGTTCTTTACCTGTGATACCCTCATTAACAAGTTTCAAGAGCATAAGGTGATTATCAGTACCGCCTGAAACCAATTCAAATCCTTCATTTTTGAGAGCCTCAGCTAAAGCAGCGGCATTTTTAACTACCTGTTTCTGATACTCTTTATACTCATCAGTTAAAGCTTCACCAAGAGCTACAGCCTTTGCCGCAATAATATGCATTAAAG
>JAFYNC010000068.1 GCA_017549905.1 Clostridia bacterium
CCCGAAGCCCTGCCCACAATCCTCAAATGTCTGAAAGACGAGGGGTACGAGTTTGTGTTTATAAGCGATTTAATTTATAAGGATAATTACGAAATAAAACATGATGGAACACAGTGCAAAAAAGACGGCGAATAATCACCGTCTTTTATCAATTTTTACGTTATTTATTATTGGATTTTTAATTTAAAAGCGGAATGTTTATGTGTTGAAAACGTACTGGTTTTGGTTTGATGTTTAATGAAATTTTGAAAAATGTTTGATTTTTTTATTTTTTCAAATTATAATAAACTAAAATGAAGTTAGATATACAATTGATTTTGCAGCATATTTTCAATTGTATATCTTGGTTTTGACATGGAGGACGTTATGAATATTTTAGTATGCATTAAGCAAGTGCCTGGCTCTACTAAAGTAGAAGTTGACCCTGTTACCGGTGTTTTAAAGCGAGATGGGGTTCAAAGTAAAATGAACCCGTATGATCTTTATGCATTGGAAACCGCACTTAATTTAACCGAAAAGTATGGCGGTAGTGTTGAAGTAATTACTATGGGCCCGCCCCAAGCAAAGGCTGTTATAACTGAAGCGATTTGTATGGGTGTAAAGTGTGGCACGGTACTGTCTGACCGCAGATTTGCAGGTGCCGACGTTCTTGCTACTGCGTATACACTTTCTCAGGGTATCAAAAAAACGGGAGATTTTGATCTTATTATTTGCGGCAAGCAAACTACTGACGGCGATACTGCACAGGTTGGTGCTGAAGTTGCTGAGTTTTTGAATTTGCCCAATGTTGCAAATGTTGTTTCGGTAAATGACGTTACTAAAGATAAGATTTTCATTTCTATTTCACAGGATGATTGTGTAGTTGAAGCGGCGGTTAAATTCCCTTGCCTTATTTCGGTTGACGGAGATATCAACACACCGCGTCTTCCTTCGTACAAGGTTAGAAAAAACGTAACGGACGATATGATAAAATTTTTATCGCTTGATGATTTTGGCGATCAAAACGTTAAAAATTATGGCTTGTCGGGTTCGGCTACTCAGGTAGAAAGAATTTTTCCGCCTGAAAAGAACACCGAAAAATGCACCATTGAAGGTAATTCGGAACAACAAGCTGAACAATTATACGACCTTATTCGTCGTATAAAATTGGTGTAGGGGGGATATTATGGGTAGCTTAAAAATCAACTACAATATGGTTAACGGACAAAACGCCGATAAGTTAGTTGCGCTTTGCCCGTTCAATGCCATTTCTTATCAAGAAGGCAAGTTGGATATTTCTTCCGCATGTAAAATGTGTAAACTATGTGTCAAGAAAAGTGACGGTATTATCACTTACGAAGAAGAAGTTAAGTCACAGGTTGACAAAAATGCTTGGCGTGGCGTTTGTGTTTATGTGGATCATTCCGCAGGTAAGATACATAGAGTTACTTATGAATTGCTTGGAAAGGCAAACGAGCTTTCGGCGATCACTAATCAACCTGTATATGCGCTTGTTATAGGGTGTGATTTGGGTGATGAAATTGAAAAATTGTTGCATTACGGTGTTCAAAAGGTGTTTGTCTATGATAATGCCTGCTTTAAGGATTTTAAGATAGAACCGTATACCGCGGCTTTTTGTGATTTTATTGATAAGATTAAACCGTCTTCGGTGTTGGTTGGCGCAACAAACTTGGGTAGACTTTTAGCACCACGCGTTGCGGCAAGAAATCGCGCAGGGCTTACTGCCGACTGTACCATTCTTGAAATGAAAGAGAATACCGATTTGGTTCAAATACGACCTGCATTTGGCGGCAACATTATGGCTCAAATCATATCCCCCGATACTCGTCCGCAGTTTTGCACCGTAAGATACAAGGTTTTCAACGAACCAATGCCTACCAAGACGGCAACAGGCGAAATTGTGAACCTTGAAATTGACAAAACGAAGCTAAAATCAGATATTGAAATTCTTTCGAGAAAAGAAAAAACAAAGGACGTTGATATATCTGAAGCGGATGTTATCGTTGCAATCGGTAGGGGCGCAAGTGGCGAAAGCACAAGAAAATTAGCGCAAGAACTTGCTGATTTGCTAGGTGCAACGCTTGCTTCTACAAGACCGCTTGTTGAAAGCAATATTTTCGACGCCAAGCATCAAATTGGTTTGTCGGGCAGAACAGTAAAGCCGAAATTTATTATTTGTCTTGGCATTTCGGGTTCTGTTCAGTTTGCGGCAGGTATGAAGTCTTCTGATTGTATTGTTGCGGTAAATACTGATAAAAACGCCCCGATTTTTGATGTGGCGCACTATGGTATTGTGGGCGATGTAAATGAGGTAATACCCCATTTGATTTCTAAAATCAAGGAGGGAAAAGGAATTGTATAATAAAATAACAAACGACGATATTAAGCGCTTGTGCGAAATTGTCGGCGACGAAAATGTAATAACAGGACAGGATATAAGCCCCGATTATTCTCATGATGAGCTTGGAACAATAGAAAGTAAACCCGACTGTGTGGTTAAGGTTGAAAACACGCAACAAATTTCAAAAATTATGGCTTTGGCTTGGGAAAGGGTAATTCCTGTTACGGTACGTGGAAGCGGAACGGGTCTTGTGGGCGCGGCTGTGCCTGTATGCGGCGGTATTTTACTTGAAACTACAAAAATGAACAAGATAATTGAGCTTGATACCAATAATCTTACCGTTACTGTTGAACCCGGTGTTCTTTTAATGGAGCTTGCCGCTTTTGTAGAAGAAAATGATTTTATGTATCCGCCTGACCCGGGTGAAAAATCCGCAACTATTGGTGGCAACATTTCTACTAATGCGGGCGGAATGAGAGCGGTGAAATATGGTGTTACACGCGATTACGTGAGAGCGCTTACTGTTGTTATGCCTAACGGTGAAGTATTGAAGCTTGGCGGTAAGGTGGCTAAAAACAGTTCGGGTTACAGCTTAAAGGATTTGGTAGTTGGCTCCGAAGGTACACTTTGCATTATAACTGAAGCGGTTTTGGATATTATTCCTTTGCCGAAGCATTCAGTTAGTCTTTTGGTGCCTTTTGTTGATATGAAGAGCGCTATTGAAGCGGTACCTAAAATTTTTAGGTCTAAGGTTACTCCCACCGCCATTGAATATATGTCGCGTGACACTATTTTGTTTGCGGAAGATTACCTTGGCAAAAAATTCCCCGATAAGAAGAACGACGCCTATATTCTATTGACTTTCGATGGCAATACCGAAACTCAGGTTGATGAAGATATGAATACCGTGGCTGAACTTTGCCTTGAAATAGGCGCGGTAGACGTATATATTGTCGATACCGAAGAACGTAAAAAATCCGTTTGGTCTGCGCGTGGTGCTTTCCTTGAAGCAATCAAAGCATCTACTACCGAAATGGACGAGTGTGACGTTGTAGTGCCTGTAAATAAGATTGATGAGTTTATAAATTTTACGCACGATTTGGCAAAGCGTATGGGTGTTAGAATACCAAGCTTTGGTCATGCGGGCGATGGCAACTTGCACGTTTATATTTGCAAGGATGAACTTTCCGATACCGAATGGGAGAAGATTTTGACTGATTGCTTTGACGAAATGTATAAAAAGGCAGAAGAACTTGGCGGTTTGGTTTCGGGTGAACATGGTATAGGTTTTGCCAAAAAAGATTACTTAAAGAAACAATTGGGCGATACGCCTATCGAAATTATGCAAGGCATAAAGAAAGTTTTTGACGCGAAAAACATCTTAAATCCGGGTAAAGTTTGCTTTTAAAAAATCAAGGTAGTGATTGCTGTTTTTTGCAACTAGTTTCATAATATGAAACAACTTGAAAAAATTTTTTCATTATTTACCCTTCATAATGATGATCGTAAGTTGGTAGGACGTGCAGTTACCTGCACCTATTGCCCAACACGCCCTGATTTACACGATTTGCAGTTTGCACGTAGCGAAGAATATCGTGATCTTGACTGGTCTAAGGAATACGATCTTGCACGTAATGGCGACCCCAACGATACCCAAACCGCATTATAATTGATTTTGACAACCATATTGGGACCTATTTTAATAATTACCGATTTTTTGGTTTCCCTTTCTAAAAAGAGAGGCTGCTGTAATTGCAGTCTCTCTTGCTTTTTATGGTTCCAACTTACTAGTCGGCGTTTTATAAAAAAAGTGTTATAGGCGCATTTCCAACTATATAGGATGGGGATTATCTTGATCGGAAAGATAACGCTACGCCCGACAGTATTTGCCAAAGTGTTACAAGCAAGGTTAAAAACGGAAGTACAGTCCTTTTCCATAACGACGCTGACCACACCCCCGAAGCGCTGCCCACTATCCTGAAATGCCTGAAAGACACTGTTAACTAACACCGTCTTAATTTGGCAATAACACAATAACATGTCCCCCCTGTGTCATTGACAAATAACTAAATGTATGTTAGAATATGTGAGAATTAATGGATTGCTATTTTTATACGACTTTTATGAATAAGAGGTTTTAAAATGAAAAAAATAGTCTCAATTTTGATTTGTGTTTGTTTAATTACAGTTGTTTTTTCAGCCTGTAACAAAAAGGTTGACACGAGTCATGAAACGGATGATTCGAATAGTAAATATGAAGTTTCAGAACTTGATAATAACACCTCTATCAACAACAGTTCAACCGAAAGTTTTCCTAACACATCTTCAAAAACAGATATTTCTTCCGATGTAACCTCACTTGAAAATTTTAATTCAAGTAAAAATGAAAATAGTTCGCTCCCTGAGGATTCATCCCAAACCAACGATGTTCAATTAGAGAAATATGAGTTGCCTGATTATAACTTAGATTCTATTTATTTAAGCAAATTCAAGGAAAATAACCGATACATAAAGGTTTTAACCGAAGCAGAAATTAATGATTTTAATTCTTATGCAAATAAACTGATTGCCACCGGTTTTACCAAATATGATGAAAACAAAATTAACAACTGCCAATTTATGACACTAATTAATAAAGATACTTTTGTATCGATGTCTTACATGGCAAGCGAGAAGAAAATCAAGGTTGTTTCGGAGCCTTTAGGAGCTCTTTATCCTCGTGCTGTGGATAATAATTATACTAGTATTGGTATGCAAAGCTTGTTTACCGGAATGAAAAACCAAAACAGACCCATTTACTCGGGAATGGGGTTTGTGATAAGACTTGATGACGGCAGTTTTATTATTATTGATGGTGGCGGCGGTGACCGAAATCATATTGACTCTAACAATCTTTTAAACATTTTAAAAGAACAGTCTCCAAAGGGCACAACCAAACCTGTAATTTCAGCATGGATATTTACCCATTGTCACGATGACCATATTGGCGTCTTTAACGCCTTCTCCGATGACTTCCATGACCAAGTTGAAATAAAGCAAATTTATTATAGTTTCCCCTTAGATAAAGATATACGTAAAGCTTCTTCGTTTATGTTTGATGATGATTACTATTCCTATCCTAATTTTAAAAGCATCATAAAAGCATATTACTCCAATGCAGATATAATCAGACCCCATTCGGGTGAGAGATATTACATTAAAAACGCTGTCATAGAAATGCTTTTCACCTATGATGACCATTTTCCAAATTCTTTTGAATATGGTGGAATAGGCAACCTTAATACCACTTCACTTATATTCACAATAACCATAGGTGGCCAAAAAATGATGATAACAGGTGATGCTGAAACTGCTGGCATGAATATAGTTACAAAAAATTTTGGTAATTATATAAAAAGTGATTTCCTTCAGTTAGCCCACCACGGCCAAAACGGAACGGAAAGTTTTTATTCCACCGTTAACCCCAAATATGTTTTAATGCCTATTTCCCATGTGGACGAAAATCGCGTATATGGAAATCTAGCTAATTTATGGTTGGTAGAGAGCGTAAATGTAAGACAGTTTATCTCTTTTTGGAACCAAAACGTTACCATTCCACTACCTTATAATCCAACCGATGCTCAAATTTACGATAGAATCCCAAATCGAAACACTAAATATTATGAGTATCCATTACATTAAGTTGTAATAAATACAATTTTAAACACCTGAAAAATAATCGCCAAATAATCTGTAACGAAAAAACGTGTAAAAAAATTAAAGACGGTGCTAATTAGCACCGTCTTTATGTATATCATAAAACCATTATTAATGTACCTAATCCAATCAATATACATCCCATTAATGATTTAGCTGTGAATTGCTCGTGCAAGAACACAAACGCCATTACTAAAGTAATTACCACACTTAACTTATCAATAGGAACTACTTTTGATGCATCACCGATTTGGAGAGCCTTGTAATAACACAACCACGAAGCTCCGGTTGCGAGTCCCGACAAAATCAAGAAAATCCAACTTTTTTTGCTAATCTCGAATATTCCGTTTTGAGAATTTGTCAAAAAGACCATTCCCCAAGACATAACAACCACCACAACCGTTCTAATGGCTGTTGCGAGATTTGAGTTTACTCCATCTATACCAATTTTTGCTAATATAGATGTAAGCGCTGCAAATATTGCAGACAATAGCGCAAATACAAACCACATATTATATTACCTTCGCTTTCACGTTTGTTTTTATGAACTTGAGTTTGTTTTACTAATTATAACATATTAAGAAAATTTTTACAATCAAAACCGACGATATTTCGACATTATTCGTAAAACTTTTATTGCAACTTTCGTTTGCGTTTGTAGTAGAAATATTTATAATTGTGTGATATAATTGATTTGTCAAATTTGGTTTGTGGTGGAGAGTTACACAATGAAAATCTATGATATTTCCCAAGAAGTTTTTAGTTGTAAGGTTTACCCCGGCGACCCTAAGCCCCAAAAAAAGATCCTTAACTCAATTAAAAATGGTGACTTATATAATTTAACATCATTTAATATGTGCGCTCACAACGGCACCCACATAGACGCGCCTTTCCATTTTATTGAAAATGGTAAAACTGTAAATGAGATTTGTTTAGAAACTTTTGTAGGATGGGCTTATGTAGCGGAACACCACGGCATTATTACAGGTGAAGATGCTGCCCGAATAGTTGAAAAAGCAAAAAAACAAAATATGGAGTCAGCTAAAAGAATTCTTATTAAAGGCGATGCAGAAGTATCCTTAGAAGCAGCAAAGGTGTTTGCCACTTATAATATTTTGCTTTTGGGAAATGAATCTCAAGCAGTAGGTCCTCAAAATGCGCCAATGGAAGTGCACCTAACCCTCTTAGGCGCTGATGTTATCCTGCTTGAAGGAATTCGCTTGTCCGAGGTGGATGAAGGTGTATATTTCTTAAATGCCGCACCACTCAATTTATCGGGCGCTGACGGCTCACCCTGCAGAGCAATATTAATACCTACCAATGAAGAGGTAAACGAAAATGATTAACTATGGTTTAAAAGATCGAGTTGCAATTATCACAGGCGCCAATAACCCCCAAGGAATAGGCGCTACAACTGCACTTGCCTTTGCTCGTGAAGGCGCAAAGGTGATTTTAGTTTATAAAAAAATTCCACGTACTTTTGACCAAACCAAAATAGATAAAAACGGTGCAGATAGATATTTTGCCGCTAATGCAGGTAACGCCGACATTGTGGAAAGCAAACTTAAAGAAATTGGCGCCGACTACCTTATTATAGAAAGCGATATTTCTGACGAAACCGCGGTGAAAGAAATTTATTCTAAAGTTTTGGCCAAATACAAAAAAGTGGATATTCTTGTAAATAACGCGGCAGACGGCGATATGGACGGCATTGATAATATTGAGCAAATCACTCAAAGTGTGATTGATGATAC
Organism: Clostridia bacterium; assembly: GCA_017549905.1. Lineage (GTDB taxonomy): Bacteria > Bacillota > Clostridia > Oscillospirales > Acutalibacteraceae > UBA737. The sequence continues at coordinate 7,792 of JAFYNC010000068.1, forward strand.
CTTTGCCGTTAATGTTCGCGGAAGTATTTTAATGATTCGAGAGTTTGTAAATCACCGCGGTGATTATGGAAGAATTATAAACCTTTCCACCGATGCAGCGCAAATTTTTGCAGGGCAAATTACATA
>JAFYNC010000069.1 GCA_017549905.1 Clostridia bacterium
ATGCAAACGATGCTTTAAAAGAGGTATTGGCATAATGAAATGCATTAAAATTCATGAAAATGATAGCGTTGCTGTTGCTGTTGAGCCTTTAAAATCAGGTGAAACCGTAACAATAAACGAGCAAGAACTTACTATTTTAAATGATATTCCTGCAGGGCATAAATTTGCGCTCAAAGATATACCAAAAGGTGAAAATATAATTAAATATGCTTATCCTATAGGTCACGCAAAGTGCGATATTAAAAAGGGTGAGCATATCCATACCCATAACACAAAGTCGAATCTTGCAGGTGTTTTGGAGTATGAATATAACCCCGATTTTAAAGATGTAGAAACACTAAAACCCTTAACATTCAAAGGTTTCAAAAGACCTGATGGCAAGGTTGGTATTCGTAATGAAATATGGATTATACCTACTGTTGGTTGTGTGAATTCTATTGTAAGAGAAATAGAAATTAGGGCACAAAAGTTTAAAACAGATAATATAGATGGTATTTATTCATATAATCACCCTTACGGTTGTTCGCAACTTGGCGACGATATGAATATGACCTTAAAGTATTTGTCAGGCTTAATTAAACACCCCAACGCTGCCGCAGTTTTAGTAGTTGGTCTTGGTTGCGAAAACGGTAACATCGAGGAACTTAAAAAAGTTTTAGGTGACGTTGATGAATCAAGGGTTAAATTCCTTGTAGCACAAGACTATGAGGACGAAATTGCCGAAGGTGTAAAGGTAATTGAAGAGTTATCTAAACTTGCTGATACATATAAAAGGGAAGAGTGTAATGCCAGTGACCTTGTAATTGGTCTTAAATGTGGTGGTTCGGACGGATTTTCGGGCATCACCGCAAACCCATTACTTGGGTCATTATCTGATAAAGTTATCGGTATGGGCGGTAGCGCAATACTTACCGAAGTACCCGAAATGTTTGGTGCAGAGACAATTCTTATGAACAGATGCCGTACTGAAACAGAGTTCCAAAAAACAGTTGACCTTATAAACAACTTTAAAAAGTATTTTATGAGATATGGTGAGAAGGTAGATGAAAACCCTTCGCCCGGTAATAAAGAGGGCGGTATTACTACCCTTGAAGATAAGGCACTCGGTTGTACACAAAAATGTGGTACTGCACCGGTTGAAGATGTGCTGTCTTATGGTGAATCTGTAAAGAAAAAAGGTTTAACACTTTTGCAAGCGGCGGGCAATGACCTTGTAGCAGCTAATGCTTTAGCGGTTTCGGGTGCGCAACTTATACTGTTTACCACAGGCAGAGGAACACCTTTTGGTTGTCCTGTACCTACCGCTAAAATTTCGAGCAATACAAACCTTGCTAACAAGAAAAAAATGTGGATTGATTTTAATGCGGGAAGTTTGCTTGAAGATAAATCAATGCCAGACCTTACGGATGAGTTTTTAGATTTTGTTTTAAAACTCGCATCAGGTGAAATTAAGGCTAAAGCTGAAAAATTAGACAAACATGAACTTGCTATATTTAAAGACGGCGTAACGCTGTAAAGGAGTAATTAAAATGGAAAAATTTATACCGGTAGTAGTTATAAAAGAATTATCTGAAACAGATGAAATATTAACTGCGCTTAAAAATAATGGAATCAACTGCGCGGAGATTACTTTCCGTACTGTTTGCGCTAAAGAGGCTATTGAGTATGCCGTTAAAAACTATCCTGAAATGGAAATTGGCGCAGGTACCGTAATTAATGCAGAACAATGTGAAGCTGCTTTGAAGGCTGGTGCAACTTTTATTGTATCTCCTGGTTTTTCTCCTTCGGTTGCACAAATTTGTAAAGATAGAAATATTCCTTACTATCCTGGTTGTGTTACTCCTACTGAAATTATGGCAGCATTGGAATTTGGAATTACTACTGTAAAATTCTTTCCTGCAAATGTGTATGGTGGACTTAAGGCGCTTAAAGCTTTATCAGCACCATTTCCGCAGATTAAGTTTATTCCTACAGGTGGAGTAGATAGAAGTAATATAGATGAGTTTTTAGCATTTGATAAAATTGCTGCTATTGGTGGCAGTTTCTTTGTTAAAGAAGCACTTGAAAAAATGGAGGGCAAATAATATGGCTAAAATCGTTACTTTTGGCGAGTTGATGTTAAGACTTGCGCCCAATGGATATTATAGATTTTTCCAAAACGATCAAATGCAGGCTACTTTTGGCGGCGGTGAGGCTAATGTTGCAGTAAGCCTTGCTAACTATGGTATGGATAGTGTTTATGTGACAAAGTTGCCTAAACATGCTATCGGTCAAGCTGCGGTAGATAGCTTGAGATATTTCGGAGTAGATACATCTAAAATTGTTCGAGGTGGAGATAGAGTGGGTATTTACTTCCTCGAGAAAGGAGCTTCTCAAAGAGGATCGGTTTGTATTTATGATCGAAAATATTCTGCTATTCAGCAAGCTTCCTGCGAAGATTTTGATTGGGATGACATTTTCGAGGGTGCAGATTGGTTTCATTTTACAGGCATTACCCCGGCTCTTGGGGAAAATGTAGTAGAAATCTGTAAAGAGGCTTGTATAAAGGCAAAGGAAAAAGGTGTCAAGATTTCTTGCGACTTAAATTATAGAGGTAAGCTTTGGACAAGAGAAGAAGCAAACAAGGCAATGACTGAACTTTGCAAATATGTTGATGTTTGCATTTCTAACGAAGAAGATGCAAAGGATGTTTTCGGCATTGAGGCAGAGGGAACCGATATTTACGGTGGTAAACTCAATCACGATGGCTATAAGAGTGTTGCAAAGCAACTTGCCGATAAATTCGGTTTTGAAAAGGTTGCAATTACTTTAAGAACATCCATTTCTGCTAACGATAATGATTGGGCAGGTATGCTTTATGATGGCGAGGATTATTACTTCTCAAAATCTTATCACCTCCATATTGTTGACCGTGTTGGCGGTGGCGATAGCTTCGGCGGCGGATTAATTTACTCACTTCTATCAGGAAAGTCTTCAAAAGAGGCCATAGAATTTGCAGTGGCGGCATCGGCGCTTAAACATTCAGTTGAGGGTGACTATAACCGAGTAAGTGTTTCCGAAGTTGAAAAGTTAGCCGGTGGAGACGGCTCTGGCAGAGTTCAGAGGTAGAAAAAACCGATTGAAAAGGCTTTAGATGTGACTATTTGTGAGTACCAAAAATCCCTTATAGGAATAAATGTATAAAAATAGATAATCGGAGTGATGTATAAAAATTTTCAACCTCCTTAATTTTCACTCCTGAAAATATCAACAGACCGGCTTGCCATTTTGGGCAAGCCGGTCTGTTTTATTGTGTCATATTCAAGGTTTTGGGTGATTTCTTTAAAAGTAGTACGTTGGTAGTATGAAATGCAAAAAATCCTTGCATTTCGCGACATAAGGTCGCATAGCTTGGGCAGTTCAATTCTTCCCATGGTATCTAACCCTACATAATATAAACGAACACAATAATCTTTTTCAATCGCTCGTTTAATAGTATTTAAAGTTTTTTTATCTGAAAGGGTTGTTTCTTGAGTGAAACAAATTCCTTTTTCTAAGCAATCATCAATAATTTTAATTGCTTTTTTCCACCTTCAACGGCATTGCCACCACAAGTAACGGTGATTTTATCTGCATCAATAATCTTTCCAAGATTGTCAATCTCTGTTCTAAGAACACCGGTGAGACTGCTTTTACCACAACCGTTAACACCTGCTATAATTGTATATGTTTTCATTAATTAAATCCTTTATGAAATTGTTTTTTATTTCGGTAATTCTATCATTGTAAGTTTTGATTTTGGGAAGTGTTCTTCGCAAAATTTTTTCATGCGCTCTTTACCGATTATATTGTTGCTGTGTATATTGATATGGGGCACAAAAATATCGTTTTCTTTCATATACTCAAGTATTTCCATACAGGTTTCGTCACCGAAAAGACTGTAATCCAAAGAAATGTGGTCAAACTCAATAATTGACAAAAGCAGTTTGGCATCTTTAACATAGCGACAGCATTCATAACCACGTTCGGGGAACTTGCGCGTATCATCAACAAATAATCTCATAAAGAACTCCACCTTTTAATCGTTATCAATTTCTTCGGTTTGCGAAAGGTCTATGTAACAATCTTTATCTTTAAAGCCTCTACGCAAATAATCAAGCCCTCCATCAACCGAACAAGCGCCACAACTACATTGAACATACTCATGTCTATAAGTTGATTCAATTATGTCTCCACACAATTTACATTGTATGGCATTTTTAATTATTTTTCTCATAGTCCACCTCTAATAAAATTATACCATTTCTTAGATGCTTTTGCAATAAAAAAAGCGTGTGAATTTAACATACGCTTTTTGGGTTTTTATTAAATTTTTGTC
>JAFYNC010000070.1 GCA_017549905.1 Clostridia bacterium
GATAGAGATATTACAGGTTTTGAGTTTAGAATAAGGTTTTAGCAAAAATGAATATTCAACCAATAGGAATAAATTTTAAATGCCGTAAAGGTTCGACAGAACATTTACGCAGTTATGGCAAGGTGGTTTGTGAAAAGGGTATCATCAATAATAAAAGGCTTGATATTTATTCAGCTTATGACACTAACGGTGAATTGATACACAAATTATACTATTTGGCTGACAGCACCGGAAGGTGGATAAAATCAAAACTAAAGTTTTATAAAGGTCGGCAGGTGACAAAAATCATAAGGAGCGAGTGCGATGGAGAACAAACCTGATAACATAGAATGGTACAAAGATGATAAACTGGCAATATTTTTTAATGAAATACCTCGTGTCGGTATAAGGTATGTATTACCTACCCACACAGAAGCGGAGATACAAAGCATTAAAAGATATCCGTTTATATGCCGTAAAGATTTGGATGTTAAGCTATTTAACCACACTAAAAGCCAGAGCTTTGGTTTTACTATTCCAAAAAGCTATTGTTATGACGGTGCTTCAATCCCCCGTATTTTCTGGAGGTTGATTGGTTCTAATACAGACAATTCTTTTCTGATTCCCGCTTTAATCCACGATTATTTATGTGAACATCACGAATTAATAATGAATGATAGAGAATTTTCGACAGAAGTATTTAATGCTTTGTTAACGGTTTCAGAGGTTGGAAAGTTTAAAAGATTTTTAATGAAAAACAGCGTAGACTTTTTTCAGAAATATTTTTGTGATTGGGGAATCGAGTGGGATAAATGATGGATAAGTTTTTAAACAAAGAAAATATTGTTATTGTTGTTGCAGTTATAACAATCCTGGTTCAATCAAATTATTTTGCGACAAAGCTTGATTTGGCAAATATAAAGCTTGAAATGGCAGAAATGAATCAGGAGCTTAAAAGCTATATTGATAAAAACGACAAAGAATTAATGGTATCAATAGAAAGCAAACTACAAAATATATCAGATAAAATAGATAGGATTCATAGATAATGATTTATAAATGCCATTATTTTGGAATAAAAGAACTTGTAAGCCCTATAGTATATGAAAAATGGGGAGAACAAGCCTGGATGTTTTTCAAAGAATCAACGCTTAAAGGTTTAGATACAGTACGGGAAACTTATGGGCTACCCATAATAATAAATAATTGGGCTAATGGCGGGAACTTAAAACAATGCGGCTTACGTTCCAATATGGATGAAATGGTAAAAAATAAGAAAAGTTTATACTTATCAGCTCATTGTTTATCAAAGGGATTTGATTTACACGATAAATACGGACACAATCAAAAACTTTGGCAGCATTGCTATAATTTAATAAAACAGAGTAAGGCCGGGGATTTTAAACGTATTGAAAATATACAATCAACACCGACGTGGACTCATATAGACGAATTTCAAACAAATGATTTAATTTTCTAACACTTTTTTATTCTATAATTTGTGATAACCTTGCACTTAATCTCTTCGGCAAGGTTTTTTATTAAAAAATTTTATGGGTAATCTATGGGTAATTTATGGGTAAAAGAATAAAAAATCTATGGGTAAAATATGGGTAATACTCTATATGCACTATTTTATTCAAATCAATATTAATAAACATTTTCGGGTAATTTTTAAACAGTCTGAAACTCAATAATATCAATAAAATTTGCATTACGAATGCGTTGCTCTACCAACTGAGCCACATCGGCAATTGCTGTATTTCAGACTTTCTTATTTTTTCTTTCGGGTAATCTGTGGGTAATTACTCATTTGAATAAAATACTACACATATGAATTAAGGACAGCCATAGCTTTTATATTTTGCTCTTTTGTGAGTGCTAAATATCTTTCCGTTGTTCGTATATCGGAATGTGCTAATATATCCTGGACGGTTCGAATGTCAACACCGGATGTTAATAACCAAGTGCCTACGGTTCGTCTTAGGTCGTGGAAATGAAAATCCTCTATTCCTGCACGTCTTAAAGCATTATTAAAAGCTGTTTTTATGCTTGTATATGGTTTGTTTGTCTTTGGATTCACAAACACATAGCCTTTTGGTTTCGGGTGTAAGGACATTAACAAATCATATAAAGCATCGGATATTGGCATTTTAATATGTTTTTTACCCTTATTTTCAGATTTTAAAAGTTCAATCGTTCGCAAATTCAAATCTATTTGCTCCCAACGCAAGTATAACACATTACCGCTACGAAATCCAGTAAGAAGCGCAACGGTAACAATAACAAGTGCTTCGGGGCTTAATTCGGCTTTTAGCCGTTCCCATTCTTCTTTTGATAAGCTCCGGTTTCGTCTGTTATCAACAGTCAGCATATCTACCTTTTTAAAAGGATTATAGCTGATTAATTCATCATTAATCATTATGTTATATGCTCGTTTAAATCCTGCTAAATGCCTGTTAACGGTTGCATTTTTTAAACCTTTAGACAACAAGTACATTTTATATTTTTCTATGTCTGTAGGTTTTATGCTTTTTATGTTTCTGTTATTCCCAAAATAATCTAAAATATAATCAGCTTGTCTTACGGAATCTTTATAAGTAGCAAGTTTTTTACAAGCTTCTTTATATTTATTCATCATATAAAGTAATTTGTATTCTTTTTCCTCTTCCTGTAATAATCCGTTTTGAATACATCTTATTCTGAATTTTTCGGCGGTTTCAAGTTCTCTTGCTTTATCTATGCCATCCGCACCGTCTAACAGTTTATGTA
>JAFYNC010000071.1 GCA_017549905.1 Clostridia bacterium
AACATACTGCCTATTGTTTCTTTCCACCAATGACCAAGGTGAGAAATCTGGAAAACCTTTGTAATAATAGTGGTGATAATACCTGTACCAATAAGCAACGCGAGTCCCCAAATGCCCCATACAACGCCATTGATGCTGCCGTTTATTTCTGCAATTTTGTCTAACATTAATAACATCTCCTTAAAAATTTAATTGCAAAAAAATGTCCGAGCCGTAAAAAACGGTTCGGACAATAAAAATACAAATACAAAAATAAATGTGTCTGCACTTTGTCCTTTTGCCTGAGAGATTAGCTTTCGCCTTGCCCCTTCGGCACCCGCTCTAAACGGACTTCTCCAAAGTTCTGTCCATCAACAGTTGAAAAAATCTTCTGCCGATTTCAATCAGAAATAAATTTGTGAACATTGTATCACACCGTTTTACAAATTGCAACATATTTTTTATTGTTTTTTGCACCCTTTTACCTTGACTTTATATATATATTATGTTAAAATAACTTGAATATAGAAAGGCGGTTAAGTTATGCAATACACACTCGAAAAGGTCAAGTTTTATAAAGACGGTTCTTTTCATTCGGGCGAATATTCTTTCTGCACCGACAGTATTGCTATTTCTTCTACCGAAATGTCAGGCGGTATTATTTCTAAATTTAATAATTGCTTTGTTTTTCCGGCTTTTTGTGATGTGCATGTTCATCTGAGGGAGCCGGGTTTTTCATATAAAGAAACAATTTTAACAGGCACAAAGGCTTGTGCTCGCGGCGGTTATACCGATGTTTTTTCTATGCCAAATTTAAATCCTGTGCCTGATAGTGTAGAAAACCTTAAAACACAGTTAGATATCATAAACAACGACGCGGTGATAAGCGTTCACCCTTATGCTTCTATTACAATAGGTCAAAAGGGTGAAGAATTGAGCGATTTTGAGGCGCTAAAAGATATGTGCTCCGGCTTTTCGGATGACGGCAGAGGCGTTCAAAACGAAGAAATGATGCGCGAGGCTATGATAAAAGTCAAAAAACTCGGTAAAATAATTGTTGCCCACTGTGAAGATAACAGTTTGCTTTTTGGCGGATATATTCACGACGGCGAATATGCGCGTCTTCACGGTCACAAAGGAATCTGCAGTGAAAGCGAATGGAAACCGATTGAACGCGATTTGAAACTTGCAAAAGAAATCAGTTGTAAATACCACGTCTGCCACATTTCTTGCAAAGAAAGTGTTGAACTAATCAGACGCGCCAAGGCAGACGGGGTTGACGTGACCTGCGAAACTGCTCCGCATTATTTAGTTATGAATGATATGGATTTAAAGGAAGATGGCAGATTTAAAATGAATCCGCCTATCAGAAGCGAGGCGGACAGGCTAGCTTTAATTGAAGGACTAAAGGACGGCACTATTGATATGATAGCAACCGACCACGCGCCCCACTCGGCAGAAGAAAAAAGCAAAGGACTCGAAAAAAGCCTTATGGGTGTTGTGGGAATAGAAACTGCTTTTTCTGTGGTTTACACACACCTTGTTAAAACAGGAATAATAACACTCGAAAAGCTGATAGAGGTTTTGAGCATCAATCCGCGAAAACGTTTCGGTTTGCCCGAAACTAATGATATATGCATATTCGATTTAGATAAAGAATATATCGTAAACCCTAATGAGTTTTTATCAATAGGAAGAGCAACACCTTTTGAGAATGAAAAACTTTTGGGTGAATGCAAACTCACTGTTTGCAACAATAAAACAGTATACGAAAAACTTTAATATATAACGGAGGAAGAAAAATGGCAAAGAGAACAGATTTAAAGAAGATTTTAATTATAGGCTCAGGTCCTATTGTTATCGGTCAGGCTGCCGAATTTGACTATGCAGGCACTCAGGCTTGTTTGGCACTTAAGGAAGAGGGATACGAGGTTGTGCTTTGCAACTCTAACCCTGCTACCATTATGACCGATACCACTATTGCAGATAAGGTTTATATGGAGCCTCTCACCCTTGAATATATGGCAAAAATTCTCCGTTATGAGCGTCCCGATGCTATTGTTCCCGGTATCGGCGGTCAAACAGGTCTTAACCTTGCTATGCAGCTTGAAGAAAAAGGCATTTTAAAAGAGTGCGGTGTGGAACTTCTCGGCACAAGTAAAGAAAGTATTGAACGCGCCGAAGACCGCGAACTTTTTAAAGAACTTTGCCAGTCTATAGGCGAGCCTACAATTCCATCCGAAATCACATATAGCATTGAAGAAGCAAAGGAAGCGGCTAAAAAAATCGGCTATCCTGTTGTGCTTCGTCCTGCATTTACCTTGGGCGGTACAGGCGGCGGCTTTGCTAATGATGAGGCAGAGCTTATTGAAGTAGGTCTTAATGCATTTAAGTTATCCCCTGTTCATCAGGTTCTTATTGAAAAGAGCGTTAGAGGCTACAAAGAAATCGAATTTGAGGTTATGCGCGACTCTAACGACCATGCAATAACTATTTGCGGTATGGAAAACATAGACCCTGTTGGCGTTCACACAGGTGACTCGTTGGTTGTTGCTCCTATTTTAACTTTGAGCGAAAAAGACCACAAAATGCTTAACGACAGCGCAATCAAACTCATTAAAGCGCTTAAAATTTCGGGCGGTTGCAACGTTCAGTTTGCGCTTAACCCCCAAACAAGCGAATATTATCTTATTGAGGTTAATCCCCGCGTATCACGTTCTTCTGCTCTTGCCTCAAAGGCAAGTGGATATCCTATTGCTCGTGTTACTGCAAAAATTGCGGTTGGTATGTCTTTAGAAGAAATTAAAATCGCAAACACAACTGCTGCATTTGAGCCAAAGCTTGACTATATTATCACAAAATTACCACGTTTCCCATTTGATAAATTCACCACCGCTTCAAACCTTCTCGGCACACAGATGAAGGCAACAGGCGAGGTTATGGGTATCGGCTCTACATTAGAGGAAAGTTTGCTTAAAGGCACACGTTCTCTTGAAATAGGCGTTAACCACCTTTACCACAACAAATTTGATAATATGAGTGATGACGAGCTTCGCACTTATATCCGCGAATTCAGAGATGATAATCTCTTTGCAATCGCTGAGCTTATCTACCGCGGCGCTACTGTTGAAGAAATTCACGAAATCACAAAAATCACCGCTTTCTTCCTTGAGGCTATAAAGCGCATCATTGATATGGAAAGAAGCCTTAAAGAAAATCCCCGCAGCCTCGAAATTTTAAGAAGCGCAAAACAAATGGGCTTCTCAGATAAATACGTTGCAAGAATGTGGGAATGCGAAGAACTTGATGTTTATAATTTCCGCAAAGAAAATAAACTCACTCCTGTTTTCCGTATGGTTGACACCTGCCACACAAATGCTTATATTCCTTATTTCTACTCATCATACAGCGGTGAAAACCAGTCTGTTATAACCGATAGTAAGAAGATTATCGTTTTAGGCGCAGGTCCTATCCGTATCGGTCAGGGTGTTGAGTTTGACTATTCAACCGTTCACGCTGTAACCACAATTAAAAATTCAGGTTACGAAGCAATTATTATAAACAACAACCCCGAAACTGTTTCTACCGACTATACCTGCAGTGATAAGCTTTATTTCGAGCCGCTCACTCCCGAAGATGTTATGAGCATTATTGACTTTGAAAAACCCGAGGGTGTTATTGCATCTTTGGGCGGTCAGACCGCTATTAACCTTGCAGAGCCTCTTATGAAACGCGGTGTTAAGATTATCGGTACCGACTGCGATGCCATTGAGCGCGCAGAAAACCGCGATAGTTTTGAAAA
>JAFYNC010000007.1 GCA_017549905.1 Clostridia bacterium
ACGCCCTCAACAATAAGCTTCATAAGTGTAGCCTGAGGTGCGGCAAGTTCATCTGAGCCAAAGCCCCATGCAGAGTTAAGAAGATAAAGTGTTCCGCCAATAGCAAGTGCCGCAGCCATGACACCTATAACCTCACCTATCTGCTGTTTTTTAGGTGTAGCGCCTAAAATATAACCTGTTTTAAGGTCCTGTGATGTATCGCCCGCAATAGCAGAAACAATACAAATAATAGAGCCAATTGCAATAGCGCTTGCCATACCAACTGCACCGCTCATACCTGTTACCTTTAAGATGAGCGTAGCTATAAGCAAGGTTGCAATAGCCATACCTGAAACAGGATTGTTAGAGCTACCCACAAGACCTACCATACGTGAAGAAACGGTTGCAAAGAAGAAACCGAATATAACTATAATAAACGCGCCAAGAAGTGATACAGGAATAGCAGGGATAAGCCATATAAGCAATGTGAGCACCAAAATAGCCGCAATAATTATTTTCATATTAAGGTCTTTGCCTGTGCGAACAGAAGAATCGCCTGTTGCAGAAAAGCCCTTAACCGCGCCGCCAAAGGTTTTAATAATAAGCGGTAAAGATTTAATAAGACTTATAATACCGCCCGCAGCTAAAGCGCCTGCGCCTATATATCTTATATATGTGCTCCAAATAGCGCCTGCGCCACCCGAAGCATAAAGCTCACCTATTGCTACATTGCCAGGGTATAACACGATATTCTCACCAAATAACACAATAAGCGGAATTATAACAAGCCAACTTAAAACGCCGCCCGCAAACATATAAGAGGATATTCTTGCGCCGCAAATATATCCAACACTCATAACAGCGGGATAAATCTGTGTTCCAATTTCGCCGGCATAACCCTTAACGTGAGCCGAAATTTCGCCAGATACAACCTTGAGTCCATCAATAATAAACTTAAAAAGTGCCGCGAAGCCCATACCTGCAAAAACAGTAGATGCATTAGCTCCGCCCTTTTCACCTGCAAGTAAAACCTCTGCACAAGCAGTACCCTCGGGATAAGGCAAAACCCCATGTTCTTTAACTATAAGCGCATTTCTGAGCGGTACCATAAAGAATACACCCAAAAGACCGCCGATTAAGGCAATAAGTGTAATTTCCAAAAGGCTTGGCTCATTCATTTTACCCTCGCTTGCCCAAAGGAAGAGAGCAGGAAGAGTAAATATTGCGCCTGCTGCCAAGGATTCACCGGCGGAGCCAATTGTTTGCACCATATTGCTTTCAAGAATTGAATTTCTGCGCATTAAAATGCGAATAACACCCATTGCTATAACTGCTGCAGGAATAGATGCAGAAACAGTCATACCAACGCGAAGTCCTAAATAAGCGTTTGCCGCGCCGAATATTACTGCTAAAAGGATACCGATTACAATTGATGCGACTGTAATTTCAGGGGTAACCTTTTCGGCAGGAATATATGGCTTAAAATCATTTTTGTTTTCCATAATTTTCTCCTAATTCTTTTTATTCCACGGTATTATACCATATTTCTAATTTTAAAACAACTGCTTATTATTTACAATTTTCTAAAACACTCAAAATTAAGCTGAAAATCCGCTCTGCTGAGGAAATGCTCATTTTTTCGTTCACCGTGTGCACGTCAAAAAGCGAAGGCCCTATCGCAATACAGTCAAGCCCCTTAATGCTCGAAGAAAACACCGCGCACTCAAGTCCTGCGTGAATAGCCTCTATTTTAGGCTCTTTGCCAAATTTCTCATTATATGTTTTGCAATATATTTCTCTAAGCTTTGAATCGTCGCGGTATTCCCATGGCGGATAATATCCGAATTCCTCGGTTTTACAATCGGTCACAGAGAATAATATTTTCATCTTTCGGTTTAAGAAACTTAAAGCAGATGCCTTGTTACTTCTAAGCGCATAATGCATTATAATTTCAGATTTATCAGTCTTCAAAATGCCTAAATTAAGCGAGGTTTCAACAAGTCCTTCAATTTCCGCGCTCATTTGGAGGACACCGTTTGGTGTAGTATTAAGCACATAAATAATATCTTTTTTAAGTTTGTCCGATAAAACATCAAACTCGCCGTTATTTCCTATTTCAACTAAAAACTCAAAGTTACTTTCTCTCTGCTTAATTTCGGCTTTTATTTGGTTTAAATAATCCTCACAAACAGTTTTAAACTCTGCCGAATTTTCACAGCAAAGCTTGATAACACACAAATTTGGTATCGCGTTAGGCTTATCCCCGCCGTTAATGCTTATAATTTGAAAATCTGTTTTTTCACTTAAAAAGCTTAGCAGTCTTCCTGCTAAAATATTAGCGTTCACTCTGCCTTTATCAATTTCCACACCCGAATGTCCGCCCAAAAGACCTTTAAGGGTAACTGTAACTTCTTGACCTGAAAACTTTTCTTTAGAAATATCAAAAATAGCTCTGAAATCGCTGCCGCCAGCGCACGAAACAGTTACAACATCTTCTTCCTCAGAATCAAGATTTATCATTCTTTTAGAGCGAAGAACGCTAATATCAAGCTCACCTGCGCCTATCATTCCTATTTCCTCGTCGGTTGTAAAAACCGCCTCGATATAAGGGTGCGAAATATCGTTGCTTTCGAGTATCGCCATAATCATTGCCGCGGCTATTCCGTTATCTGCGCCAAGGGTTGTATCTTTGGCTTTAAGAAAATCGCCGTCTATAAAAAGCTCTAATCCGTCTTTTGAAAAGTCAAAATCAGACTCAGCAGTTTTCTGACACACCATATCCAAATGACCTTGCAAAATAACAGGTTCCGATTTTTCAAAACCACTTGTTGCCTCTTTATAAACAACAACATTATTTGCGCTGTCTTTAATATACCTCAAACCGTTTCTGCGCGCAAAATCCACGACATAATCGGAAATAGCCTCCATATTACCCGAGCCGTGAGGAATTGCCGAAATTTGAGAAAAAATTTCAAACACGCGTTTATATTTAAAATTGTAGTTATCAAACATATAAAATCCCCCGAATTTCGTATACCTTGATATTTTACCACAATTTCACCGCGTAATCAATGGATATACAATTTATTTATAAGCACAT
>JAFYNC010000072.1 GCA_017549905.1 Clostridia bacterium
CAAACTGCTACCGTTGCTGTGGCTTGCAGCAGCAAGGATAAAGGCGCTGTTGCTCGCAAAAAATGTACTAACTCTTGCATAGGCTGTAAAAAGTGTGAGCTTAACTGCCCCGAGAAAGCAATAACAGTTAAGGATAATCTTGCAAGTATCGATTATTCTAAATGTACTAGTTGTGGCGTTTGCGCAGAAAACTGTCCCACTAAGTGCATTAAAATTTTGGAGAAAATAGGTTAAAATGAAGAGAAAATTTAAGAATGATTTGCGTTTAATAGGGGGAATACTTCTTGTTGCCATTATTTGCTTTATTTTATTTTTTGCTACATTAGAGCCTGGCGATTTTGTTCAAATTTCTGTGAACGGAAAAGCTATTAAAAGTTTTGATTTAAATAAAAATACAGAATTTGAAATTGTAACAGGGGAGAATGATGAGCAAATTAATTTGCTTGTTATTGAAAACGGCTATGCGTTTATTAAGTCTGCAAACTGTCCCGATAAAATTTGTGAGCATCATATAAAAATTAAAAACAGTGGCGAAACAATAGTTTGCTTACCCCATAAAGTTGTAATTTCTATTGAAAGTGTGCAGTATGAAAATTAATATTAAAAAAATCACTTTATTCGGTCTTTTAACAGCTGTAAGTATGGTTTTATCTTATGTAGAAATGCTGTTACCGCCAATATTGGCAGCAGTACCCGGAGTAAAAATAGGACTGCCTAATATTATAATTATTTTTGTGCTTTATAAGTTTACTGTAAAACAAGCGGTTATAGTTTCTCTGTTGCGTGTTGTTATGGTGACACTTTTGTTCGGAAATGCTATGGTATTTATTTATAGCTTTGCAGGAGCTGTGTTAAGTATATGCGTTATGTCAATGCTTAAAAAGATTAATCTGTTTTCTGTAATAGGTATCAGCGTTTTGGGCGCGGTATCGCATAATGTCGGACAAACTATTGTAGCAATTATTATTTTACAAACAAAGGGAATCGCATTTTATATGATACCATTGTTGATAAGCGGAATAGTAGCAGGCATATTAATTGGAATATTAGGCGGACTACTTATTAAAAGGTTCAAAAAAATTAAACTTTGTTAATATATTGACAAATGTCAGGTTTTTATGTATAATGTACACATGATTATTTAAGGAGAGTTATTATGAAAAAGATTTTAAGTTTATTCCTCGCACTGTTAATGATTTTTTCAGTAGTTTCTTTAGTGGGCTGCGGCGAAAAAGAAACATTAAAGTTTGGTATGGGTGTTTATTCATATTCTTCAAAGGTTCAAAGTGCTACTGATGAAGCTAAAGGTCTTGGTGAAGGTGTTGTTACAGTTGCAGCAGTTTTACTTGACAAGAATGACAAGATTGTTAAGTGTGTTATCGATACTGCTGATAATAAGGTTAACTTCACAGCTGACGGTAAAGCAGAAACTGCAGAAGCTTTCAAGACAAAATATGAATTAGGCGATAACTACGGTATGAAGGCTTATGGCGGCGCTAAAAAAGAATGGTTTGAGCAGGTAGATGCTCTCACAGCTTTAGTTATTGGTAAAAATGTTGACGAAGTTAAAGCTTTGCTTGCTGAAGACGAAAAAGGAACAGATGATGTTATTAGTGCAGGCTGCACAATAACAATTACTGATTTTGTTAAAGCTCTTGTTAAGGCTTTTGCAAATGCTACAGAGTCTGAAGCTACTGCTGATGATAGCTTAAAGCTTGGTATCATTTCTTCACAGGCAAGCGCTAATGATGCTACTGCTGAAAAAGCAGGTTCTAATGGTTTTGATACCGCTATCAGCGCTACTGTTATTAATGCTGATAAAAAGGTAGTTGCTACTGCTATTGATACTGTTTCTTTCTCAGTTTCTTTTGATACAAAAGGTGTTACAACTGATGAAGCCAAAGCTTTAATTTCTAAGGGAGAACAGGGCGACAATTACGGTATGAAAGCATACGGTGGCGCTAAAAAAGAATGGTTCGAGCAGATTGATGCATTAGAAACTCTTTGTGTTGGCAAAACTGCTGATGAAATCACAGCTCTTGCTGCTGATGGCAAAGGTGTTGCTGATGTTCAGAGCGCAGGTTGCACAATTACAATTACAGATGTTGTAAAGGCTGTAGCAGCTTCTGCAAAATAATTTGATACTAAGGGGTTGTCGCTGACACCCCTTAATTTTTTGGGTAAGAAATGAAAAAGATTTTATCTGTTATTTTAATAATTTTATCTTTATGTAGTTGCAGTAACTTTGAGAAAACCGAAAAATTTACTGAATATTCGTTTGATTATTTTGATACTGTTACAACTATTGTAGGTTATGAAACCGATAAACAAAAGTTTGATGAAAACTGCGTTAAAATCAAAAAACAGCTTGAGGAATACCACAAACTGTTTGATATTTATACAAAATATGAAAATATTAATAATTTGGCTGTTATTAACGCTTCTAAAGAGC
This sequence comes from Clostridia bacterium, assembly GCA_017549905.1. Taxonomy (GTDB): domain Bacteria; phylum Bacillota; class Clostridia; order Oscillospirales; family Acutalibacteraceae; genus UBA737. The sequence goes on from JAFYNC010000072.1 coordinate 2,453, forward strand.
CATTAAAGGTTGATAAAAAAATTATTGATATGCTTTCGTTTTCTAAGCAAATGTATTTTGAAACTAATTCTCATGTTAATATTGCAATGGGAAGTGTTTTAAAAATATGGCATCAATACAGGACAGAGGGTATTAATGACCCAGTTAATGCAAAATTACCTGATATTAATGCTCTTAAGATTGCAAATGAGCATACCAATATTGAAAATTTAGTTATTAATGAAATTGAAAATACAGTTCATTTAAAAGATGCCGATATGTCACTTGATGTTGGTGCTATTGCTAAAGGATATGCAGTTGAACAAACTGCTTTGTTTATGGAAGAAAACGGAATAGAGGGCTATTTGCTGAACGTGGGTGGCAATATTCGTATTGTCGGCAAAAGACAAGACGGCAAAAAATGGAAGATAGGTATTGAAAATCCAAATACTAATGATGAAGAAAATCCCTATGCTGAATATTTAGAACTTGAGGGTATGTCGCTTGTTACAAGTGGTTCATATCAAAGATTTTATGTTGTTGACGGTAAAAACTATCATCATATTATAGATGGAAAAACCCTAATGCCTGCCGAACATTTTGCTTCTGTTTCTGTTTTGTCAAAAAGTTCTGCGGTGGCGGATGCATTATCAACCGCACTGTTTTCTATGGATTTTGAAAAGGGAAGAGAACTGATTGACAATACGGAAAATACGGAAGCCTTATGGATATTTCCTGACGGGCAAAAAATGTATTCTTCAAATTTTAAAAACTATACTTCAAAAAAATAAATCCGCAACTATTGTTGCGGATTTTTAATCATTTAATTTTTACAACACCGTTTTCAAATTCTGCAGTCACAAACTTTTGAGCACTGTTTGCAATTTGATTTTCATCGGTATTAAATGTGATTTTTGTTTCAGAAACTTTATCATCAAGTATTTCAAATACAATGTTAACGAAAACACCATTTTTATTAATATCTGTATCTTCAAGCGTCAAGAACCTTAAAGTGCCATCAATATCGCTAAACTCATAATCGGTTAAGAAATCAGTTTTTTGGTAGCCTTTGTATTTTAAAACCTCGGTATCATAATCCATTGATAGTAGCATAGTCATAAATCCTGGATTTCCTTTAATCGAAACAGGAACAGTAACAGTTTTGCCTTTTTTACCTGAAACAGATTCTACAGTGATAACAGTATTACTTGAAGAACTACCGTTAAAGTCTTTCTTAAAGAAAGATGATTTGAGTATCAAAATTACTCCTGTAATCACAAGTGCTAACGCTAAAACGGATGAAATTACGATAATTAAAAGTTTTTTATTCATACTTTACCTACTTCCTGTATACAAAAAATGCCTAAAATATTTTTTAACTATAAACATATAATATATTACTAAATAATTAAATGTCAAGAATTAAATTTATAATCTTGACATATTAGCTTAAAAATTATATAATACAATTTATATGAAATAATACTTTAGTATTAAATATTAGAAGGTAGAGGTTATTTTACTAATGGCTAAAACAATCAAAATCACAGACGATGGTCTTAAAAAACTTCAAGAGGAACTTGAAAATCTTAAAACTAATGGTCGCGCAGATATTGCTGAAAAGATTAAGGTAGCCAGAGGTTACGGCGACCTTTCAGAAAACAGCGAATACGATGAAGCTAAAAACGAGCAGGCAAAAATTGAAGCAAGAATTGTTGAAATTGAGGCTATGCTTAAAAATGTGGAAATTATTGAGGATGTTAAGGGTAAAGCGAAGAGCGTTGTTATCGGCGTTAAAGTAAAGGTGCTTGACGAAGAATATGGTGACGAATGCGAATACCGTGTTGTTGGCTCTACAGAAGCTGATCCGCGTTCAGGCAAAATTTCAGATGAATCTCCTGTAGGAAAAGCTTTGCTCGGCAAAAAAATCGGCGATGAGGTTATAGTTGAAGCCCCCGGCGGTGAATTCAAACTTAAAATTGTAGATATTTCAAAATAATTTATAGTGGTGAAAAAAATGGCAGAAAATAATGTAAAGCCCGTTGAAGAACAACAGGAACTTAATGAAATCTTAAGAGTAAGACGTGAAAAGTTAGCTGCTATGAAAGAAGCAGGTAATGACCCATACTTAATCACAAAATTTGATTTTAATAATGACTCAGCAAACATTAAAGCTAATTTTGAAGAGCTTGAGGGTAAAACTGTTTGTATAGCAGGCAGAATTATGGCCCGCAGAATTATGGGTAAAGCAAGTTTTGTAGGCCTCAAGGATACAAGCGGTAATATTCAGCTTTATGTTCGCCGCGATGATGTTGGTGAGGATATTTATGCCGCTTTCAAAAAGTGGGATATTGGCGATATTATGGGCGTTGAAGGTGTTGTTTTTAAAACACAAACAGGTGAGATTTCTGTTCACGCAACAAAAATTAAGCTTCTTTCAAAATCTTTAATTCCGCTTCCCGAAAAGTTCCACGGTCTTACAAATAATGATTTACGCTTCCGTCAAAGGTATGTTGATTTAATTATGAATCCTGATGTTAAGCGTAACTTTGTTATTCGTTCTCAGTTTATTAAGTTTATGCGCAAATATCTTGATGATATGGGTTATATAGAGGTTGAAACACCTGTACTTAACACAATTGCCGGCGGTGCATCTGCTCGTCCTTTTATTACACATCATAATACACTTAATCTTGATATGTATATGCGCATAGCAACTGAACTACCGCTTAAACGTCTTATTGTTGGCGGTATGGATAGGGTATATGAAATAGGCAGAATTTTCCGTAACGAAGGTATGGACCCTAAACATAATCCTGAGTTCACAAGTATTGAACTTTATCAGGCTTATGCAGATTTCCACGATATGATGGATATTGCCGAGGGTATAATTTCAGGCGCTGCTAAAGAAATTTTAGGCAGTTATGAGGTTGAATGGTTAGGCGAGAAAATCGACCTCACACCAGGTTGGCGCAGACTTACTATGGTTGATGCTGTTAAAGAATATGCAGGTATTGACTTTGCCGCTATTTCTGACGATGCTGAGGCTGTAGCTGCTGCAGCTGCTATCGGTGTTGAACTTGCTGATACTGCTGATAAAACTTGGGGTAATGCTTTATATGCTTGCTTCGACCAAAAGGTAGAGGAAAAACTTATTCAGCCTACATTTATTACAATGTATCCTGTTGAGGTTTCTCCGCTTACCAAGGCTTCTCCCGAAGACCCACGTTTAACCGAAAGATTTGAGCTATTTGTATGCCATAGCGAACTTGCAAACGCTTATTCTGAGCTTAACGACCCAATTGTTCAACGTGAACGCTTTATGAAACAGCTTGAGCTTCGCGACCGTGGTGACGATGAGGCAGAAATGCTTGATGAGGATTTCCTCACCGCAATGGAATACGGTATGCCTCCAACAGGCGGCATGGGTATCGGCGTTGATAGAGCAGTAATGCTCCTCACAAACTCCGACACTATCAGAGAAGTAATTTTATTCCCAACAATGAAGCCCCTTGACTAATAAAACCCTTTATTTATGCGGATTTTCGGGGTGTTGATAGGTCGTAAAAATCGTATTTACCCCCTATTTACCCCAAACTTTCTTATAATTTTCCGAAAGGCATCACAGAAATGTGATGCCTTTTCTGTGTTTTAGTCGCTTGAAATAAAACCCTTCCTATCATTCTTATCATAGAATCAAAATGATTAGGAGTGATATTATGGCGACAGGAAATAACAAAAACATAGACAAATTAATGAACAAGGTGAATACCGAGACAGGTAGAAGTGATGCCGAAGAGATTTTGAGATTGCAAGCACAACGGCAATTAAAGAGCGAGCATAAAAAGGTATCGCAAATGACCGATTTCGAAAAACAGTTATTTGCTGAAATGGAGCAAAAGACTGTTGAGAAATATGAAGAACAGTTTTTAAGTGATAAACCTGTAAACTATATGGGTAAATTAGACCCTTATTATAGTCCAATTGCATCAATAGTTCTGGATGCCTTCTTTACGGATGGCGAAAATTAAGGCACG
>JAFYNC010000073.1 GCA_017549905.1 Clostridia bacterium
AGGCACTGTGTCAGCATAAAAAGCGTTCATTATACTTTTTTCTGCTGCTACGTGAAGAGTGCTTCGCAAAATCCCATCTACAAGCGGAATATCTGCTATAGGTTCGATATAAAGAATAACCATTTTGTCCTTCGTGAGATTATAAAGGCACATTCCCAAGGTTTCGTTCTGACAAACCGCCGAAACAACACCTGAAAACTCATTATATTCTATATTTTTTTGTTTGAAAATTTCTTTGATTTCTTCCCTATCTTTTAAGGGGCTTAAGCTTAACATTTTAGTCTTCCTTTTTTGTTGTATTAACGCTTGTGAGATGGCGCATTTCGCGTTCATTCAAGGGGCGCCATTTGCCCTGTGGCAACATACCGAGTTTTACACCTGCAATTTCGGTTCTCTTAAGTCTTAAAACCTCTAACTGCACCGACTCACACATACGTCTTATCTGACGGTTCCTGCCCTCGTGAATTATAAATATAAGCACTGTTCTCGGATCGCGTTTTTCAGCCACAAAAACATCACAAGGCAAGGTTTTTGTGCCATCAAGCATAATGCCCTCGCGAAGTTTTATAAGCTTTTCGTCGGTTACTTCACCCTCAACAGTTACCCTGTAAGTCTTATTAACATAGGAAGACGGATGGGTTAAATTATTTGCGAATGAACCGTCATTTGTCATTATAAGCAGTCCCTCTGAGTTTCGGTCAAGACGACCCACAGGAAACAACTTTACACCAACGTCTTTCACAAGGTCGCTAACACACTTGCGGTCAAGCTCGTCTTTAAGGGTTGTAACATAACCTCTCGGTTTATGAAGCATTATATACATCTTGGTGTTTTGTGCAACAACAGTTTTTCCGCTCACAGTCACCTTATCTCGCTTAGGGTCAACCTTAGCGCCGATTGCTGCCACTCTGCCGTTAACTCGCACCTTGCCAAGCGCTATTAATTCTTCTGCTTTTCTTCTTGAAGCTACACCACATTCTGATAAATGCTTCTGTAGTCTTATTTTATTATCCTTCATTTATTTCTCCCATAGATTTAAAAAAATATGTTTAATGTTTTCAAGTAAAATTTCCGTAATTTTCATATTTTGTTTTTTAAGGTCTATATCCTTATTAGCTAAAATATCAACCTTATCTATTAAGGTTTCGCCTTTTTTATAAACCACACTGCCTATTATATCACCCTTATTTATAGGCGCATAAAGAAATTTTGGCAAATTAACCTCGCAGCTAAAGTCATTATTTTTAAAAAAGCTTACAGCGTAAGGCTCTATTTTTATATCCAAACTCACTTGTTCGCCGTTTACAACAGGTATGCTGTACTTAGTCTTTTTAGGTGATATATCTACAAGCTTAATTTCATTAAATCCATACTCTAAAAGTTCGGTATGGTCTTTCCAATCATTAGCGTCGTTTAAAGTTACTGCTATTAAATATTTACCGTCACGCCTTGCGGCCGAAACCAAGCATCTGCCTGATTTTTTGGTAAAGCCTGTTTTTACGCCCACCGCGCCATCAAAGGTTTTAAGCAGTTTATTATGGTTTGTAAGGCTTCTTCTGTAAGGCGGATTGCCGTAATTAAGTACTGCAGATTCACAGCTTGCCGCCAATGCGAAGTCTTTATTTTGCATTGCTATACGTGCAAGTGTGCTTAAATCTCTTGCGGTTGTATAGTGCCCATCTGCATCAAGACCTGACGGCGTTACAAAATGGGTGCTGTTAAGCCCTAATTGCTCGGCTTTTTTATTCATAAGTCCTACAAAACCGTTCACTGTGCCGCCCAAAGCGAAGGCTACCACATTTGCCGCATCGTTGCCCGATGCCAAAAGCAAACCATAAAGCAGGTCGTGAAACGTTACCTTATCATTAGCCAAAAGACCCATCGACGAGCCTTCAACCCTTAACATTTCTGCAGTTACGGTAATTTCCTTTTCAAAATCGCCGTTTTCGCACAAAAGCAAGGCGGTCATAATCTTGGTAGTGCTTGCCATAGGAAGCTTTTCATCAGCATTTTGCTCGTAAATAACTTCGCCAGTATCCCCGTTTATTAGAATTGCCGCCTTTGCCGAGGTTGAAACCGCAGCGACACTCATTGTTGGCAAAACCAAAAAACACACAAGAATAAAACAAATTATTTTTTTCACAAACACCACCTCACCCTAATTTTATTAGGGCTTATGGCCTATTATTCCTTGTTATTTTTATCTTTCTTAAAAAGTTCCTTTGCCTTATCAACAAGCTCAGGCGCCATAGAAATAGCCTTTTCAACAGTTGTAAGGTCGTTATAAATAGGCAACATTTTAACGTTACCGTCCTTAATGGTTACAAATGCAACAGGCACTACTGTAACACCTGCTCCGCCGCCACCGCCAAAAAGTTCTTTGCCTGTTTTAGAGGGGAAATCACTGCCGCCTGTAGCAAGACCGTATGACACGCGTGATACAGGAATTAATGTGATACCGTCCACCACAACAGGCGCTCCTGTTATAATATCGGCATTTATCATACCGCGAAGTTTTTCCATAGTTACATCTAAAATACCTTTAATATTATTTTCACTCATCTGTTTCAATCCTCGCTGTAAAATTTTTATATTCTTTGTAAAGCTTATATGCAGTAATAAGGCAATAGAAAATGCAAAGCCTTATTTTTAGTGAGAAATTA
>JAFYNC010000008.1 GCA_017549905.1 Clostridia bacterium
GAAAGGTTTGAAATAAAATGTCAGGACATTCCAAATGGAACAATATTAAAAGGAAAAAGGAAAAAACCGATGCCGCAAAGGCGAAAATTTTTACCAAAATCGGTAGAGAAATTGCCGTTATAGTTAAAACAGGCGGCGCAAACCCCAATGAAAACAGCAAACTTAAAGATGCTATTGCAAAGGCAAAAGCGGCAAACGTGCCTAACGATAATATTGAAAGAATTATTAAAAAGGCTGCGGGTGACGGCGAGGCTAATAACTACGAAGAATTAATCTATGAGGGTTACGGCCCGTCAGGTGTTGCAGTTGTTGTTGAAACACTTTCGGATAACCGCAACAGAACAGCAGGTGAAATGCGCCACTATTTTGATAAATGCGGTGGAAACCTTGGTCAGTCAGGCTCGGTTATGTTTATGTTTGACCGCAAGGGTATAATTAACATCGAAGCCGAAGGTTTAGATGAAGATACTGTTATGGAAGCGGCTTTAGAAGCAGGAGCAGATGACTTTAATTTTGACGGCGACGTTTTTGAGATTACTACCGAACCCAACGATTTAGGCGCTGTTCGCGACGCTCTTGAAAGTGCAGGTTACAGTTTCCTTTCTGCAGAAGTGGCTTACATTCCCCAGACTATGACCGCAATAGCCGATGAAGAAGCGGTTACAAAAATGGAAAAACTTATCGATATGCTTGAAGATAATGACGATGTTCAAGCCGTTTGGCACAACTGGGAAATGCCTGAAGAATAATTTATAAAACTAAAACCGAGTAGCAAATAGCTACTCGGTTTCTTTATTTTTTCTAAGGTCTTTTATAACGGTAATACCTATTACCACGAAAATTATTGCAAATGCAATTATACAAATTAAAACGATATTTATGCTCCTGTCAGTCTCCGAATCTGAAAACTGACCGAAATCCTCACCCTTGGCATATTCTTTGAAAATATCCTCAATATAATCGGTGTCCTCGTTCTTGTGATTCAGAAAAACCAAAACATAGTTTTTGCGGTGGGCAACTGTGAAATAGCTGGTTAAAACATATTCTCCGCCGCTATCCTCACTTAAAACCTGAGTTTTTATAAACTTTTGGCCGCTTTGCTCCAAAACCTCGCCTGTTATATCTTCCTCGCCCACTATTTCGGGAATAAGCGATTCAATATTATCTGCCGAAAGCAAGCTTATATCCACAACACTGCTCGAAAAATCCGTTGTATATTCTATAAGCTTTACTTGTCTTTTATTATCACTATCCACTGCAAAAAATGAGATATTATTATCTTTGCAATAAGCGTCAAGTGCGCTTTCCTTAATTCCTATGATTTCGGAAATTTTTGCGTTATCCTCACCGTAAATAAAAAAGTTATTCTTCTGTTTAATTGGCACTGAAGCCGCATTAACAGTAAAAAACATCATATTTAAAATAACTATTAAAACGGCAACAGTTTTTTTGAACATACTCGTCATTCCTTGCAATTATTTTGTTTTTTTGCAGCAGTAAGTGTGTTTTGCATAAGCATTGCAATTGTCATTGGTCCTACGCCACCGGGTACCGGAGTTATAGCCGAAGCCTTATCCTTAACATTTTCATAATCAACGTCACCGCAAAGTTTGCCGTTTTCGCGGTTCATACCGACATCAATTACAACGGCGCCCTCTTTAACCATATCTGCAGTAACAAAATTTGCTCTGCCAACTGCGGCCACTAAAATATCCGCAGTAAGACAAATTTCCTTTAAATTCTTTGTTCTTGAATGGCAAATAGTAACTGTGCCGTTTTTATGAAGAAGAAGCATACCCATAGGTTTGCCAACGATGTTAGATCTACCAATTACCACACAGGTTTTGCCCTCAACATCTATGTTTTCATATTTTAGCATTTCCATAACACCCGCGGGTGTACAGGGTACAAAATCATAATCACCAATCATAATCTTGCCCACATTTGATGGGTGAAAAGCATCAACATCCTTTTCGGGCAAAATTGAGTTGATAATTATTTTTTCATCAAGATGCTTAGGCAATGGCAACTGACATAAAATACCGTTAATACTCTTTTTACTGTTAAGCTCTTTTATTAAGCTTAAAAGCTCCTCTTCGGTGGTGCTTTCGGGCAAAGCATATTCCTCTGAAATAATTCCAAGTGCTTCACAAGCCTTTTTCTTATTTGCAACATATACCTTAGATGCAGGGTCATCACCTACAATTATAACCGCAAGACCTACGGTTATTCCCTTAGCATTTAATTCTTTTACGCCGTCTGCCACTCTTTGCTTTACTGCAGCAGAAATAACTTTACCATCAATTATTTTCGTCATTTTCTTCATCCTCTATTTCTTCAAACATATTTATGTATTCCACATTACTTTCTTTTTGTTTGCGATTCATATATATTAGCAACACAACCGCAGTTATACAAGCAATAAGAGATACCAAAACCGAAACCTTAATTGGTCCTATCATCAAACTGTCTGTTCTTAAAAATTCAATAATAGTTCTGCCAAAGCCGTACCAAGCGGCATACATTAAAACTAACTGTCCGCTGAATTTGCGCTTTTTGCTGAAATAATTAAGCAGGAAAAAACCTATGATACACCAAACAGACTCATAAAGGAAACAAGGATGCACCAAACCTTCGCCCATTTCTCTTATTGTGCGGTCGCTTTCCATACCCCACCAAGAACTGTTTGTAAAATCGCCATAAGCTTCTTGGTTTACAAAGTTGCCCCATCTGCCGACACCTTGGCCTATAAGAAAGCCTATAGCGGCAATATCAAACATATCAAGAATTTTAACTTTTCTTATTTTGCACATTAAAGCGCCGGTAAAAAACGCGCCTATAACTCCGCCCCAAATGGCAATTCCCGAAAGTCCGGACCTTCCGTCTAAACCAAAAAAGTCGCCTATACTTTGGAGTTTTACGCCATCGAACATAACATAATAAAGTCTTGCGCAAAAAATCGCAACAGGCACTGTTACAAGCACAACATCAAGCATTCTATCAACGTCAAGGTCAAACCTTTTTGCATTTTTTAACGCGTAAAGAACTGCTAATAAGAAGCCCAAAGCTATAAGTATGCCATACC
>JAFYNC010000074.1 GCA_017549905.1 Clostridia bacterium
AAAGATGTGTCTGCGCTCGGAGACGCCGATATGGATAGGTTTTCGGACAGGAGTTCGACTCTCCTCATCTCCACCAAACAGAAACTCCTGTCGGCTTTTGTCGACAGGAGTTTCTGTTTGTATTATTCACTCTTTATTATTCAATATTCATCATTCATTTCTAAAACTATAAAAACAGCCGTGAATTTCACGGCTGTTTAATTATTTTGCAAATTCTTTATATAAATCTATTTGCCCGTAGAATGCAGGCCAACGAGCAGAGTTTCCTAATGTCACAACAATATATTCATTGTTGTTTTCATTTGCCGTGCCGTAAGAGGCAATGCAATAACCCGATTGGTTAACAAAACCTGTTTTTCCGCCTAAAATCGTGGCTGTTTCAGGCTCTGTACCATACATATAACTGAAAAGTGTGCTTGAAAGCGGAATTCCATCAGGATTTTGAGGTGTTTTTGCAGTAGTATACTGATAGGTTGAAAGCACCTCTTTGCAAACATCATTTCTTAATGCCGCATCAAGTATTACCGCCATATCATAAGCTGTAGAATAATTTTGCTCGCTATGAAGACCTGTAACATTATCGAAATGGGTGTTTTTAAGTCCCAAGTCCTTTACCTTTTTGTTCATCAGCTTTACAAACTCTTCTTCGCTACCCGAAACCTTTAACGCCAAAGCCATAGAAGCATCTGCGCCCGATGGTAAAATTGTGCCGTAGAGCAAATCCTTCATTCCGATAACCTCACCGTTTAAGAAACCCGCAACCGATGCCTCTGCCACATAAAGAGGGTCGGTTATATCAAGCGTCATGGTAAAGGTATCGTTCATATCCTTAATATTTTCCACTGCTACAAGCAATGTCATAATCTTTGTGGTCGAAGCAGGATATGCCTTCTCATGCGGATTGCGCGCCGCCACCACAGTGCCTGTGGTTTTGTTAATTGCTATTCCGTATTTAGCATCGTTTTCCGAAAGTAAATCTTTTGTGTTTTCTGTAAACTTATAAGAAATTTTCTCGGTTTTTTGAACAACCTCATCAGTAACCGAGTTTTCGGCAGGTGTTTTTTCCTCTGCTTTAATATCACTTTTCCCGCCAAGCATACTAGTAGCAATAACAACAATTAAAGCCACCGCTAAAAAACCGAAAACCACTGATTTTCTAAGGCGAACCACCTTGTATACACCTTTTCTTTGAGGTGGTTTTTTTGCCTCTCGCGAAACAGTTTTTTCTCTATTCAAATTTTGTTCTAAGGCTTTGAAATAATCCTCATAGCCTCTACCGCCAAAATTTTCCGACATTGCAAACTCCTAAATTTAATTTTAAAAACCTCGGCCGGCTCCACCGCCGCCAAAGCCGCCACCGCCGCCGCGGAAGCCACCAAACGAAGAGCTACCGCCAAAGCCACCGAAACCGCCACGACCGCCTCTGAAGGTCGGACCAAAAAAGAACACAGTTCTTCCTCTGCCCCTAAACATAAATGACAGAATCATTATAATAATCACCATAATAATCCAAGAAGAAATAACATCCCCTGCGTCTTGTTCGGCATAATTATCGGTTGCATTTTCAAACGAAACATAATCTGACTGCGGCTCTAAGCCGTATTCAATATATACCTCGCCTACTATTTGCTTTGAAATTTCAAAAAGTCCTTTTGAAAAATCATCATTCCTCAAATATTCCATTCCGTAGGTATCTATTATTCTGCCTGTTTTACTGTCAGGCAATGCGCCCTCAAGACCATAGCCTACAGAAATATATATTTCACGGTCACTTTCAGATAAAAGAATAACTACTCCATTATCCGCTTCGGAAGCGCCCACGCCCCACTGTCTACCAATTTCTAAAGCATAGTCGGCAGGTGTTTTGCCTTCGAGCGACTCAACGGTAACAACCACTACCTGTGCCGTAGTCTTTTGCGCCAGTACAACCGCATTTGAAAGTATTTTCTGCTCGTCAGTTTCGCTTATAACATCAGCGAAATCGTTAACGTAAAACTCCTCTGTAGCTGTAGGGTATCCGCTTTTTTGGGTGCAACCGCAAAGCAACACTAAAAGCAATACTACAGCTATTGTTATAACCCTCTTCATAAACTTAGTCGAAGCTCACCTGAGGTACATTTTCGGTGCCTGCCTTTGCCTCAAAATAATCAAAAGCCTGGAATCCGAAAATACCTGCTAAAATGCTTCTTGGGAATTTTTTGATTTCGGTGTTATATTCCCTTGCATCCTCATTATAATCTCTGCGAGCTACTGCAATGCGATTTTCTGTTCCTGCAAGTTCATCTTGTAAAGCAGTAAACTGTGTGTTTGCCTTAAGGTCAGGATATGCCTCTGTTACAGCGTTAACCCAAATATCAATTGCGCGGTCAAGCTGATTTGATGCCTCTGCCTGCTCAGTAGCGCCGTTTGCATTCTGAACTGCAGCGCGAGCTGTGGTTACGGCAGTATAGGTCGACTGCTCATAATCGGTATATCCCTTTACAGTGTTTACGAAGTTAGGAATTAAATCTGCTCTTCTTTGAAGTTGAACAGAAATAGCAGACTGTGCCGCTACAACCTCTTCTCTATCCTCAACAAGTTCGTTATAAGAGCCTATAACTGAGCCAATCAATAAAACTATAATCGCAACAACTGCAATAACTATAATTAAACCTTTTTTCTTCATAAAAATCACTCCTTTTTAGTATTGTACTATATTTTTCCGTAAATTTCTATATATATTTAAAATATTTAACAAAATATTGATTTTTTAGTTTAGAAAGGTTATTATATACTTAAAGAAAAAACAAAGGCGGTCCAAAAATGTTGGAACTTAAAAATATCTCCTTTTCTGCCGAAGGTGAAAACGGCACTAAGGAAATACTTAAAAATATTAACTTAAAAATAGATGACGGATTTTCTGTAATTACAGGTCCTAATGGTGGCGGAAAATCCACACTTGCAAAAATTATTGCAGGTATAATTACCCCCACAAGCGGTGAAATCTGGCTTGACGGCGAAAACATAACAAATCTTTCTATCACCGAGCGCGCAAAAAAAGGCATTAGTTTTGCTTTTCAACAGCCTGTTCGTTTTAAGGGCATTACTGTTCATGACCTTATAAGCCTTAGCATTGGCAAAGAAATTTCAATTGCAGATGCTTGCACATATCTTTCAGAGGTTGGTCTATGTGCTCGAGATTATATTAATCGCGAGGTTAACGCTTCTCTTTCAGGCGGCGAACTTAAAAGAATAGAAATTGCTACTGTTTTGGCGCGTTCTACCAAAATTTCGCTTTTTGATGAGCCCGAAGCCGGTATTGACCTTTGGAGCTTTAACAGTCTTATAAAGGTTTTTGAAAAAATGCATAATACCTTAGGCGGCTCTATTATTATTATATCCCATCAAGAAAGAATACTTAATATTGCCGATAGGATAATTGTGGTATCAAACGGCTCTATCAAAGAAACAGGCAAAAAGGAAGATATTTTGCCCTCACTTTTAGGCAAGGCAGACGCCGGATGCAGTATTCTTACCTCAAAGGCACAGGTGTAAGCTATGAATAATACAGAACTTGAACTTTTAAAAATAATCGCAGATATGGATGGCGAGCCCCAAGGCGCATTTAATATACGTGCAAACGGCTCTTCCTCTGCAAGACAGGTTACAGAAAATATTGATATTGTTACAAAAACCGATAAAAACGGAATAGATATTATAATTAAACCCAATACTAAAGCAGAAAAGGTGCATATTCCTGTAATAATCAGCGAAACAGGACATACCGAAATGGTATATAATGATTTCTTTATCGGTGAAAACGCAGATGTTGAAAT
>JAFYNC010000075.1 GCA_017549905.1 Clostridia bacterium
CTTTAATTTTTCGGTATCAATCCAAAACTCAATAATCGACTCTGCATTATCGTGTAATCCTGTGACCCAGCAAGAGCCATCAAATTGTAGCAACTCGAAAAACCGCTGTCCGTGTAAATTGCGCTGCACAAGATACACGCCCTCTTTTTTAGGTGTGCCTTGCTGAATGTATATCATTTTGCGATAACCAATTTCGCCAGCGTTGCGCAATTTGTCGACAATCTGCGCGATGTACTGTTTTGAGCATTTGAGCTTTTCCGCAATCTCTTGCATTGTCAAGCCTTGATTATAGAGCGTTTTCACAGTTGCTTGTTTCACCGAAAAACTGGAAACGCCCTTATCAATCGTTTTTAGTTTTTTCTGATTCTGCATAATTGTCAGAACCGCCCGTTTGCTCAGTCCCAAGCGCTCAGCATAAAAGTCGCTGCTCATATTAGGGCTTTTTTCGTACAATTCCAAAAACTCTATTGTTTTCTGGCTCTTCGGTCTTCCCATTTTATTTAGTCCTCCAAAATATCAATATAATAGCCTTGCAACGTGCTTCCTTCATCGAGCGCTTTGCTAATCTGTATTGTGGTAACGCCAAGAAACTTTTTCAACTCTGTGATACAAGAAAATTCTTTCTGGTATGCGTCAGAAACAATTATATATTTCTTGTTTTCTTTTGTTACATAATAGCGATTGCCGCGCTTTTCTATCGGGTATATTTTAAGAGCATTATATACCGTGTAGTAGCCAAAACCCATTGATTTTAGGTCAGACATAGACGCACCCGCTATTCCCTGTTGCTTGATGTAATAATAACAACTTTTTGAAAGCCGCTCGTTTTGTTTTGTTTTCCGACAGCTCCCATTGCAGAGATTTTCAATTTTCGCAACAATAAAAGATTTCTGAGAGTCGGAATAAAGCCATTTTTTGCCGTCGACGGCTTTCATCTGCTCTTTTTCTTCCTCAGAGAAATATTCTCTTGTGTATTTAGTCACCGTGTTAGGCTCTACGCCTAATTCTTCGGCTATCTGTTTTGCTGTCCACAATTTTCACGCTCCTAGCCATTCCCGCAATATGTCGACCGTTACGCCGTTTTTATATTTTTCGCGATAATACTTAACCTCTTCATCAGTTAAGCAATTTTCATCATCTTTCTGCTTCGCGCCATAATGGCATTTATTACATATTTTCTGCCCTGACGGATGCTTAAAACCCAGCCTGCAAGAATAGATAATTTCTATGTTACCACAATATCTGCATTGGGCTTTTGCTTTATTTGCACAAACGCGCTCAACAAAAACCCAATTCCCAATAATATCGCCAGCCTTCCACGGATACGGCTTAGGCATTTACTAGCTCGTTTTGTAAATCATAGAGCTTGTTACAAGCCGTTAGCGTGATTTCTTTTATCGCGCCGCTGTATTCGTCTTGGATTCTGTCCGCAATCGCTAAGACTCCATCAAGCAAGTTTTGCACGCTTTCAAGTATTTTTTTCTGTTTCTCTGTCATCTTTATCCCTCCAATCCTGCACGTTGTCTATTTTTATCAAGGCAGAGCATAACGGCTCTATTAAGGTCTACACCAGCAACACGCCCCGCAATAAGAGCGCACATAATCACATCTGCGATTTCAGCGCCGAACGCGTCAAAATTACCGAGCGCCGCTTCTTTGACCGCCTCGACAACTTCACCCGCGCAGTGCTTTAAAACGCCCTCAAGGTGTGTTGGATATTCACATTGCATTTTGTCTGCACGCGCCTTTGATATTTTAATTGCTTCATCTGCAATTTCGTTAATTGTCATTGTTTCCATATTTCCCCGATTAACCCGCCGTTTGTGGCGGGTATTTTGTTTTTATCTTGCCCAGTACAATTCGTCAGGCTTACAATACCACACTTTGCACTTTGTAAGGTCATAGCAGATTTTGCGCTTCAAGCGTCCTGTAGTGCCTTTTGTTTCAAGCTCATTATAATAGATTTTCATCATTGTAGCGAACTCTTTAACGCCGCGCCATTTGTTCTGCGGGTTGAGTAATGCCGCTCTTTTGTAGGCGAGCGCCTGTCTGTATGCGCTCTGTCTGTAAGACGTATTGCTCATATCGCTCATTGTCATTTCTCTCTGGATATTGCTCATCTGTGTACTCCTTTAGGGCTTGTATTTTTTCTCTCTGCCCTTATATTGATATATTATCACTATTATATATTTCTGTCAATCATAATTTTTGCAAAAAGACAAAAAAAACGCGGTGGAGAGAAACCGCGTTAATAAGTACACTTTGTTTTGTGAGTGAGAGAAAACTTTATGTAAGAAGCATACTATAAAACAAACAAAAAAAAGTCAATACTATTTTTGAACTTTTGTGCAAATTGGCGGAAGCCAATTACTGAATTCTTCAAGAGTCATCGGAACGCCTGCAACGTAATCACAGCAAACATCGGCAAAAGTAAGAGCCGTATGATTTGACAATTCCCGCAACAGACAAAAGCCCTTAATCTCCTTTTCGTTGCTGCAGTCTATCCAGTTAATACAGTTCTGGCATCTCAATTTTTCAAAGTCAATAGTATTCATATCTTAACACCGCACGGAGAGCCGTCCATAAAATTTTTGGTCTCAAGAAGTTTTTTCCAAGTTAAAAATTGCCCCGAAACGTCAACGCCGCTATCAGTATAAGAAGTGATTAAAGAAAAATCATCGCTTTTAACATCTCTCACCCATACAGCAGGAACAAGAACGCGCTTGAAAATCTTGCAAACGAATTCATCTTTATTCTGAAATGCTCTGAAATTCTTCCTGTCCATTTTTAACCGCCTTAGATACAACTTTTTTGATAAAATCTAAACCCTTTTGAAAAACAACGGTTTTAATATTTATGTGCTGCTCTCCGTCTAGCTCTGTCCAACTTGTCTCAATAGTTCTGAAAAATCCAGCATCTACATATTTTTGATACGGGCGATTTGACCTGTCGAGTATTTTTTCATTACGCAAAATTTCAAAAAGTTTATTCCTGCCGATTTTCTCGAAATTCAGAGTTTTAGCAACGGTCTTCATATCGATACAATCTGGACTTTGTGTAACAGCGTTGAAAAAGTCAACTTTTGGCGCTTGCTCGATAAGTTGTTGTTTCTGGCGTTCGTTTTCGGCTTGTAATTCTGCAATACGTCTATCACGATAAGCGTCAAGAATTTTTTGCTCTTCCTCTCTCTTTTTAAGAAGTGCGTAAAACTCTAAATCATTGCCAATTTGAGAAACAACAGAATTATCTTTAAGATTATTTCTTTCTCTCAACTTCAATTTAATTGCGGTTGCTTGCTTTTCGTTAAGCAAATATCCACCTTGAGAATTGAATTTAACGTTATCAAAAAGTCCGCCAACTACTTGGCGCAGTTCATAAATTGCATTTCTTATAGTCTGCTCTGCAACGTGCAATTCTTCTGCAAGTTCTTTTACAGTTGCTTGTTTGTAATTTGCAACTGTTGAGGATACTTCGACAGTTTGATGATTTATTACACTTGTATTATTTTTCAATTCTCTTTCATCTTTGCGCATTTTCACGCCTCCAAATAAAAAAATATCTTCCTACGAACTCAATTTTTGACCACCACGCCGACCGCTACCCAAGACTAAAAGCGATAAATCAAGCCCGTAAGAAGATATTTTTTTGTTTCGTCTTGGTCTGTCTGTTAGTTGGTTGCTAACAGTGATACTATAATATTTTGCGCTCTTTTAGTCAAGAGCAATTATTCGTTGTCATTTTGCTTGTTTTTGTCCATTTCCCACGCAACAGCAATTCCAGCGAACAAGCCAAAACAAAAAGCAATAAAGCCAACAACAAGCCCCGTAAAAGCAATAGTTATCATTTCCTAGACCTCCGCATATATGATTTTTTTGCCGCTTTTCTCGGCATATTCTTTTTCTTTTTTTGCACCAGCGCTGTCAATCCAGTCTGGCAACAATAAAATAGCGTCGCAAACATCAATCATAGCATAGCAAATGTGCAAGTATTGTTCCTGCGTTATAGATTCAGACTGAGGCAAAATCGTCGGTAAAAAAACCGTATTTCCTTGCTTTTTCTGCTCTATGCTTGCTTTCCCGAACTTATATACTACTTCGCGCCTATCAAGCCCTGAAATCTTTCCTGCTATGTATACTTTCATTTTTTTTACACCTCAATCGGATTACTTGTCGCCCATTGTTTTAAGCGCTCAA
>JAFYNC010000009.1 GCA_017549905.1 Clostridia bacterium
CTCAAAAAATTCCATATAGAAGAAAAAGACCGCGCAAAACTTGAAAAATTCATAGGCCCACCGCTTTTAGATTCTTTTATGAAATATTATGGCTTTTCTAAAGAAAAAGCCGTAACTGCGGTCGAATTTTACCGCGAATATTACAGTGTAAAAGGTATCTTTGAAAACCGACTTTACGATGGTATAAAAGAATTGTTAGAAGCACTTTATAAAGAAAATAAAAAAATAATTCTTGCAACCTCTAAACCTGAGGTTTTTGCAAATGAGATTTTAAAGCACTTTGGTATAGATAAATATTTTTATTTCGTAGGCGGTGCCACATTGGATGAACGCCGCTGTGAAAAGGAAGATGTTTTAGAATATATTTTTAAAGAGTGCGATATAAATCACAAAAGCGCTGTTATGATTGGTGACAGAAAATATGATATCAAGGGCGCTCACTGCTTTAATATTGATGCTATTGGTGTGCTTTTTGGCTTTGGCTCTGAAAACGAGCTTGAAAAGGCAAATGCAGATTATATTGCCAAAACAGTAAATGATTTAAGAGAAATACTGCTCGGTTGAGCAGTATTTTTTTTATTGTTTTTGACATACTAATTTTGGTGATTTTATGTCGGCACAAACTAAAGATTACGAAAACATAATGCTTTCGGGCGCTCTTACAGAAGACATTTCGCTTTTTAAAGAAATCTTTAAAAAAGACGCAGTTTTCAGGGTAAAGGATATAAAGGTAAGGGCAAACGAAAGCTTTGACTGCGCGCTAATATATATGGACGGAATGGTAGATACCGCTCAACTTAACGAGTCGGTAATATGTCCTTTGTTGGTTAATACCGTTCCTAACACCTGCGATTCGGTTTGTGAATATGTGAGAACGCAAGTGTTGTTCGCAAGAGATATTAAAACGTCAGAAAATTTGTCGGCAATGCTTTCGGGTGTTCTTTATGGCGAAGCTTTGTTACTCATTGACGGCAGTAAAACTGCGCTTTTAATCGACCTTAAAGGTTGGAAAACAAGAGGAATTTCAGAGCCCGATGATGAACGGATTTTGCAAGGTCCGCGCGAGGGATTTGAAGAAGCGGCAATGTTTAACCTTGCAATGATAAGAAGAAAGCTTCAAACCCCCGACCTTTGCATAGAAATGCTCAAGGTTGGTAGAAGAACTGCAACAATGGTTTTTGTTTGTTATCTTGATTCACTTGCCGATAATGAAATGGTGGAAAAAATAAAGAAAAAAATAGGCAAAATTGATATAGACGGTATTCTCGATTCAAACTATATTTCAGAGCTGATAAAGGATAAAAAATATTCCCTTTTTAAAACAGTGGGCACTACCGAGAGACCCGATGTTGTGGCCTCAAAACTGCTTGAGGGCAAAATTGCAATTTTAGTTGACGGCACGCCGATGGTGCTGACTATTCCGTTTTTATTTTCGGAAAATTTTCAGTCTGATGAGGATTATTATATAAATTTTTGGGTTAGCAGTATAGGCAGAATACTAAGATATTTTTGTTTTTTTCTGTCTGTAAGTATCCCTGCAATTTTTATAGCGCTTTCAACCTTTCACGGTGAGCTACTGCCTACTTCACTTGCAATTTCGGTTGAAAAACTAAGGGCGGGTGTGCCTTTTTCACCCTTTACCGAGTGCATAATAATGCTTTTTGTGTTTGAAATTTTAAGAGAAACGGGTATCAGAATGCCCCAAAGTCTTGGCCACGCTCTTAGCATAGTAGGCGGCTTGGTGGTGGGACAAGCGGCGGTAGATGCCAGAATAATCAGCACACCAATGCTTATAGTAATAGCACTTAGCGCCATTTCTGGATTAATGATACCCCGACTTAAAGGTGCTGTGTTTTATTTAAGACTTTTGTTTATTATTATTTCGGGAATTTTTGGTTTTTATGGGTTGTCGTTGGCGCTTGCCGTAACCGTAATGCATATAATTTCACTCAATTCTTTCGGTGTTGATTATACTGTTTCTCTAAAAAGAGCAGATAGCCAAAGTTTAAAGGATACTGTTTTACGCGCGCCTTGGTTTAATATGATAAAAAGACCTGATTTTAATAAAAAAACCATAAGGCAAAAAAGAGGTGACTTATGAAAAAAATAATTTTAACATCTCTTTGTTTGTGTCTTCTTTGCGGGTGCAGTAATGTAAGACGTATTGTTTCTCAAAACGGCAGATATTTGGTTTCTGCCATAGGAATAGATAAAGCGGAAAGCGGGGTTTTGGTTTCGTTAGAGGCGGTTGTTGTAAACTCGCAGGATAGTGAGCAGGATATAAAACCTCGGGTATTTGAAGGCAGGGGTGAAAATGTTGAAACTGCATTTAAAGAGGCTTCGCTTAAAACCGCAAAGCCTTTTGATTTAAGCCACTGCGCTATAATAGTTTTAGGGCAAAACATTAGCGATAAAATCACTGAGGAAGTTTATGATTTTTGCTTTAAAAACTCCGAACTTACTGTGTCTGTAGGCTTTGTATCTTCAGAAAATGCCAACACACTTTTAAATCAAAAACCAATTTCCGATATTACAGTGGGCTATGAAATAGCAACAATGCTTGAAACACAGTATAGCCAAAATAAAATTGCTTTTAATAATAGATTTTTTGAGATAGCAAATTTAATGTTAAAGGGTGCAGTTCAAGAAAAACTACCCTTTTTTAAGATTTCAGAGCAAGAATATTTTTTAGAATAGGTGAAAAAAATTAAAAACAATTTTTTTATTCATAAGATATCAATAAGCGCTATGTTTGTTTTGGGACAGTTCATAATAATACCCTATAATAATTACCAATATACAGTTTTGAGTTTTAGTTTAGGCATAGCGCTTTGTATTTTAAGCGATGTGATAACACAAAAATTTTTATCCCTTAAAAATAATATTTTTTCTTTTTTGTTTTTTGGTGCGGTGGCGGTTTTTTCTGCCTTTGCCGCGGCAGATGTCTTTAAAACCTATTGCTACTTTGCGAAAAAGATTTTATTGCCCGATAGCAGTATATCGGTAGTAATTTTGTTTAGTTTGGTTTGCCTTTATTTTGCGCTGAAAAAACAACAAAGCCTACTTAAATTCAGTTTATTAAGCCTTGTTTTTTGTGGCGTTGCCATTATTTTATTCACACTGCTGTTGGCTCCTGAATTTCAACTTAGCAATCTTGAAACAATAGGGCGTTTTGAGATTAATGCAGAATGTTTTGTAGATTTTTCATTACCTTTAATAGCGCTTGGGGTTTATCTTGCATTTTTAGGCAAAAAGAATAAGGGTGCAATAGTTTTAGGTGTTACAACGGGTGGAATGCTGCTTGGTGTTAGTATTCTAAGCTCGGTTTTGCTTTTTGGAGATGCATTTGCCCAAGTACTTGAATTTCCGTATTTAGAAGCAGTATCTTGTGTTGCAATAGGCAGACTCTTTAGTCGAATGGACTTGATTTTATATGTGGTTTATATGCTCAC
>JAFYNC010000076.1 GCA_017549905.1 Clostridia bacterium
ACTTAAAACCAATCTTAAATTGCCGTTTATCAGTTCGTCGCGAGCGTTTTTATTACCTTTTTTTATTTCAAAAAGAAGGTTTCTTTTTTCGTCTTCGGTAAGAACTTTTAGCTTCGAAGTATTTACACCGCATATTTCAACCTTATTAAACATAAATGACCTCCGTTTGGTTTCACTAAAAGTGTTCCCATAACGGAGGTCATAAATACTTTATGTTGGATTAATTGTTATAAAATTACTTATTTAATCGAGATAGTTTCGATTTCAACGGTTTCGGGCTTTTTCACCGATTTATCTCTAAGAGAAAGCAAGAAAATTGCAGAACCTACTGCGGCGAAGCATAGACTGATTACAAGCATCTTCCAAAATGTTGCCGAATAATTATATTCCGCAAAAGAGGTGGCGAGATCTGCAGGGATAGTGTTGCGAAGGTGTACTAACCAAAAATGCTTGTTGGAAAGGGCAGAAAGCGAAAAGCCTTCTTTTGCAATAAATTCAAAAACAATACCGATATATTGACCGATCGCCGTGAAAAGTAAAGCGTTTATCGAAACGGTAACATAAGTAAAAGCATTTGCTTTTTTGCAGAAGAAAACGTAACCGAAATATGCGAGCATCGAGGTTATAAAACCGGCAACACAGAAGATATAACGTATTTCATTCAAACCGCTTTCGCTCATTGCGGGAGAAAGCCAATAATATAAAACAAAGTAAAGAAAGGCGCCGACAAGTGAAAAAAGGGTAGAGAACAAAATCGCTTTAGATCCGGTAGCGGCTTCATCATTGCTCTCATTAATGCGGTTTGCAACCTCTTCTACGGTTTCCAATGCACAATGTTCGCACATTAAATGATTTTCTTTACCGTCGGTAACCTTTTTGGGCTTTCTCGAACCGAATTTGTTTCCGCATTTTGAGCAGTATTCAACGCCCCTAATATCGTTATCCTTTAAGAGTGTGATACATCTATCGATAAGCTTAAGAAAATCGGGTATGTTGCCGTTGCAATAAACTCTCATACCGTCTTCATCGATATAATAATCACATACCGAATAATATTCCAAGTCAGCCGAAAAGCTTTCGGACATATCATATTTTTTCAAATCGTTTTCTTCGCTTTCGGGGAAGCGGAAGTTAAAATAAGCAATTTTCTTTCCCGATTCTTCATAAACGGTTACAAGATAATCGCCGTAAATTGCATATGCATGGCTTTTATCCGAACCTGAACCTTCGACATATGTAAATCCAATGTCTTCGACAGCTTTTGCTAAATTTTTGGTGATCATATTTATCTCCTACAGAAAACAAAATACGCATATATAATAACACATCAAAAAGTGTATTTTGTTAACTGTGTGTTAACAAATCCTATATTAGTATTATATCTATCATTGAATTTAACATAAAACCCAAAACAAAAGTATAAGTTTCTTGTTTGTGTGCATCCAAAAGCTTTAATAAGCATTTTGAAAATATGAATGTACCGATACCAATTCCACAAAATAACAACAATAAAAAATCTAAATCGAAATTACGTACCGCTTTTATTGTTTGGTTATAAATGCCGAAAAAGTAAAGCATATATGAAAAGCTAATACCGGGTAATACAAGCGCTATAGCAAGTGGCAATCCAATTAAAATCATGCATAACGGGTTACTTAAATTATCGGAAATTGAAATATTTTCTGTTAAAAATGAAATAGAGAATGATAAACAGAAGCCTATAAGTAAAGATAAAACCGTGTTCTTGTTGATTGCTGCTTTGATGCTGTTTTTAGAGAATATAACAGTACTGATTAAGGTAATGAAAATATATGTATATTTTGAAAAAATCGGGTATTCCAAGTTGAAAAAATCAAGAAAGAACGAAAAGGAGAATATCGATATTATTGCACCTATTCCGATTGAAAATAGAAAGAAAAACGATTTCTTAAAATCGATAAAAATATTTGTGATCGATTTGAGAATTTCTTCGAAAGAATTTGTTATTACAGCCATTGTTCCACCGCTCAAGCCCGGAATGATAGCGCCCAAACCTATTAATAATCCTTTGAAAAAATTGTTTAAATAATTAGTTGAAATTTTCATAAAAGTAATTTGCTTTCATTAGAGAAATATTATGGTAAAGTATTGACAAAAGAGCAATTAATTTGTATTATTAATATGATGTATTATGAAATATAATGCAGTACTATTTAACATTCGGAGATAAAGAATTGAACAAGGTTGAACATGGCGCATTGGTGCGTCTCAAAAACATTTCTGTTAAGTTTGATGATGATCTTATACTTGACAATTTGAGTCTTGATATCAATGAAAAAGAGTTTGTTACTCTTTTGGGCCCTTCTGGTTGCGGTAAAACCACCACCTTGCGCATTTTAGGTGGTTTTGTTACACCCGATAGCGGCGATGTCTTGTTTGAAGGTGAAAAAATTAATGACGTTCCGCCTTATCAACGTCAGATAAATACTATTTTCCAAAAATATGCGCTTTTTCCTCACCTTAACGTGTTTGAAAATGTCGCATTCGGTCTTCGTGTGCAGAAAAAAGGCGAATTGGAAATTAAGAAAACTGTAAACGAAATGCTTGAGCTTGTAAACCTCAAGGGCTTTGGCAAGCGTAATATTAATTCGTTGAGCGGCGGTCAGCAACAACGCGTTTCTATAGCGCGCGCTTTGGCAGTAAAGCCCCGCGTTCTTTTACTCGATGAACCGTTGGGCGCTCTTGACCTTAAATTGCGCAAGGATATGCAGGTAGAGCTTAAAAACATTCAA
>JAFYNC010000077.1 GCA_017549905.1 Clostridia bacterium
ATGAATAACAGGGCTTTTAAAGGACTTGTTATAACTATGAGTAAAAAGCCTATAACAGCGCCAACGGTGGGCCCTATAATTGGAACTAAAGAGGTAATGCATACCAAAACTGAAATGATTAGTGAGTTTGGTATTGAGAAAATACTCATACCTATAAAACAAAGTGTACCAAGAATTAAAGATTCTAATAACTGTCCGCCTATAAAGCGTGAGAAAGATGAAGCGGTTTTGTGGGCAATATGATAAATAACCTTAGTTATATCATTACTTAGAAAAGCGTTTAGCATACGTTTAAGAAAACCGCCGATTTTTTCTTTCTGGGCTAAAACATAAACCGAAATAACAATGCTGAAAATTGTATCAAAAACACCTGTGAAAACAGAGGCTGTTATATTAACTGCATCACCAAAAATTTTGCTTGAAGAGCCTTGCAACCAATCTGTAAGCAGTTTTGCAGTTGCCGACCAGTTGATTTTAATTTCAGGCAAATCGGGTTGACTGATATTAAATTTTTGGAGCAAATTCTCTATCCATTCCTGCGCTTTCACCACAAATGCGGGAAGTTTTTCTGCAAGATAGGTTATAGTTTCAATAATATCAGGTATGATAACCAGGATAACAGTGCTTAATATCCCCAAAGCTATTAAATAGGTAAGAATAAGGCAAAGCGGTCTTTTAAGCTTTGCTACAAATTTCTTTTTGCGGTTATCCATAAATTTAAATACCTTTGTTTCAAGCGGCACTAAAAGCACATTAAGCACAAATGCAATGCAAAGCGCAGTAATTACGGGACTGAAAAAGGAGAAAATTTTAGTAATAAATCCCCATACACCCGCAATATTTCCAATAGAAAAGAAAATTACCGCAGAAACAAAAACGATTAAGAGTATTTTTTTTATGTTTTTAGAATTAAGGTCCATAAAACCACCTTTAAATAAAAAATATAGGCACACAGAATTTGTATGCCTATATTATATATTACTTTTTTAAATTAGTAAACAAGAATTTATTAATTTTTCTTTGAAAAAATCTTGCTTAAAATTACTGTGGTGAGAATGATTACACCAATAACAATAAAAATGCTAACCATTCCAACAAAAAGATAACCTGAATTTTCGATAAATGCCATTGGATTAAATTTCATAACTATTCACCTTTATCCGAAGAAGTTTAAGATTAGTCCGCCTGCTATAACAGAAGCAATCTGTCCCGAAACATTAACGCCTATAGAGTGCATAAGCAAGAAGTTTTGAGGGTCTTCTTTAAGTCCCATTTTATGCACAACACGTCCTGACATTGGGAAAGCAGATATGCCGGCAGCACCAATCATTGGATTGATTTTCTTGTCTTTTGGAAGGAATATATTTATAAGCTTTGCAAAAAGCACACCGCCTGCAGTATCAAAGATAAATGCGAAAAGACCAAGACCTAAAATGAGAAGAGTTTCGGGCTTTAAGAATTTATCTGCTTGCATTTGACAGGCAATAGTAATGCCAAGGAAAATTGTAACAAGGTTTGCAAGCACGTTCTGAGCAGTTTCAGAAAGTGAATTAAGCACACCGCATTCTCTTATAAGATTACCGAACATAAGGAATCCAATAAGTGAAACCGACTCAGGTGCTACAATACCTGCAATAACAGTAATAACAATGGGAAAAAGAATTTTAGTAAGCTTAGAAACATTTTTTTGTTCATAAGGCATACGGATAAGTCGTTCTTTTTTTGTGGTTAAAAGTTTAATTACTGGGGGTTGAATAATAGGAACTAAAGCCATATATGAGTATGCCGCAACCATAATAGCACCTGTAATTTTACTGTCAGGCCCTAATAACTTATTAGCAACTACAATAGCGGTAGGACCGTCTGCCGCGCCTATAATACCAATAGAAGCAGCCTCGTTTTGAGTGAAGAACATAGAGGCCAAGCAGAAAGTAAAGAAGATACCAAATTGAGCCGCCGCACCGAAAATCATAAGCTTGGGGTTTGTAAGAAGCGGACCAAAGTCAATCATAGCGCCTATGCCAATGAATAATATAAGTGGGAAAAGTTCATTTGCAATACCGGCATTAAAAAGGGTTGATAATGCGCCCTCTATAGCTTCACCTGTATCTCCTAATCTGTCGATAGCGCCTGAAAAAGGAATGTTTACAAGAATTGTACCAAAGCCCAAGGGTAATAAAAGTGTGGGCTCCATTTCATAACGTATCGCAAGGAAAATAAGCACACCGCCTATAATCCACATCACAATGTAGCGCCAATCGGCGAGATTTCCAACATTCTCAACCAAAAAGGCAAATTCTTTTAGAATTTCCATATTGTTCAACCTTTCTATGATTTTTAAAAATAAAAAAAGACTTTTACTGCGCTTACGCACAGTAAAAGTCTTGCCGTTTAATGCAAAAGCGGGGCAAACCCGTATTGACGCTTTATGCAACGAAAAAAATCGTCGGCTACTCCCTTAAACTGTAGTTAGTTTACCACAGAAAATGTAAAAAAACAAGTAAAATTTTTTCATATATAAAATATTACAATGATGTCATATTTTATGCCTAAAGTTGATTTTTGGCAATTTTTGTGATAAACTAACTTCGTATAGCCTTAATGTAATTTACATTTGGCTTTGCGGAGGTGTTTAAATGAACAACAAAGAATATGATAATCAGTTTGAGAATAATGATATTTTTAGCTATGATAATTCTCAAAATACATTAGAAAGCGGAAACGGAGATTTCGATCTTAATAATTTTTCTTCTAAAACCGCGAGAACACAAGAAGAAGCCAAAAGGAAGAATAAAAATCAAAAATTCGGTAAACAACGTGTTATAAAAGTTTTGCTCACAGTATTCCTTGTTGGAATAATAACTGTTAGTATTGTTGTGGGTGCATTTATGTTTTATGCTTTCACAATGGTTGACGGAACGATGGAAGAAGACCTTGAAAACTCACTTAATTTCACTACCACTATTTATGTTGATGACGGTAAAGGCGGATATAAGGAATATAGACGACTTCATGGTGAATTTAATCGTATCTGGGTAGATTATGATAAGGTTGCCATTGAGAATGAGGATAAGGATTATGAAGGTATACCGCAAATGCTTGCAAACGCTTTTGTTGCCATTGAGGATAAAAGATTTTTCGAGCATGACGGTATAGACTGGAAGAGAACTTTAGGCGCGTTTGTTAATGAATTTGTTCCTGTTTATTCTTCGCGTCAGGGTGGTTCTACCATTACCCAACAGCTTGTAAAAAACCTTACTGATGACCGCTCACAGAAAGCGAGCCGTAAGGTCAGGGAAATTATGAGAGCAAGATTTTTAGAGGGCAAATACTCTAAGGACACTATTTTGGAATGCTACCTTAATACAATACCTATGGGTCACGGAACCTATGGTGTAGAGGTTGCGGCTAACTATTATTTCGGCAAAAATGTTAAGGATTTAACCATTGCTGAATGTGCATGTCTTGCTTCTATTACAAAGAGTCCGACTTACTATGCGCCTGATACCTACCCTGAAAATAATAAAGAGCGCAGAGAAAGTGTTCTTTATCAGATGTACGACCAAGGTTATATTACAAAAGATGAATATGATGCAGCTCTTCAAGAAGAAATTAAAATAATAGCCGAAGAAAAGGTTTTAAACCAAAATAACATTAATTCTTATTTTGTTGATGCGCTTATTAAGCAAGTGTCTGAAGATTTAGCCGAGAAATACGGTTATGATGAAGCCCATGCAAGTAAGCTTTTCTATAACAATGGATATAAGATTTACGCAACCTTAGATGAAAATATGCAGTCTATTGCTGAGGGTGTATTTGCCAATTCTGATACTTATGCTATTAAGGGTAAGGACGGCAAACTTATGACAGGCGGCATTACAATTATGGACTATAGCGGTAACGTTAAGGCAATCGTGGGCGGAATAGGCGAAAAAACCACCAACCGCGGCTTTAATACTGCTACTGATGCTATCCGTCAGCCCGGTTCTACAATGAAGCCGATTGCGGCTTATGCTCCTGCAATTGAACAGGATATGATTCATTATTCGAGTCTTATTAACGATGCTAAAACAAATTACAATGGTTGGACCCCTGTTAACTGGTATAGCGCATATTGGGGTAATATAAGTGTTAAGTATGCTTTGGAGCGTTCGGTTAATACTATTCCTGTATACCTTGTGAATAAGATGAAACCTCAAACTTCATTTGATTTTCTGACACAAAAATTGGGTATTACCACACTTAATCCTGAGGATGTTGACCTTTCACCGCTTGGAATGGGCGGAACAAACGGTGGTCTCACTACAATAGAATCGGCGGCGGCATTTGCAATATTTGGCAATGGCGGCAGTTATTATGAGCCCTCGCTTTACACAAAGGTTACCGACCAACAAGGGAAAACAGTTCTTGAACGTAAGAGCACACCTAAAACAGCAATAAGCGAGGATACCGCAACCGTTATGAACCATCTTTTAAGAAATGTTGTATACGGTGGTAACGGTACAGGTAAGGCGGCAGCTTCGTATAGACCCCATCTTAAAATTTATGCTAAAACAGGTACTTCTAATAACCAGAATGACCTTTGGTTTGTAGGCGGAACACCTTATTATGTTGCATCTGTTTGGTGCGGATATGAGGTACAGCAACCAATACCATCTGCCCATAGCGGTATAGCGCTTAAATTGTGGGGAAATGTAATGTCCAAAATTCATTC